>JAZQZL010000001.1:0-5676 GCA_045634005.1 Candidatus Flemingiibacterium sp.
CTTCTTCCCTCACGCGGCGTCGCTGGGTCAGGCTTTCGCCCATTGCCCAATATTCCCCACTGCTGCCTCCCGTAGGAGTCTGGACCGTATCTCAGTTCCAATGTGGCCGTTCAACCTCTCAGTCCGGCTACCGATCGTCGACTTGGTGGGCCGTTACCCCGCCAACTATCTAATCGGACGCAAGCTCATCTCTTGGCAAATAAATCTTTGATAGTTGCTCCATGCGGAACTGCTATTTCATACGGTATTAGCAACTGTTTCCGGTTGTTATTCCGTACCAAGAGGTAGATTGCTCACGCGTTACTCACCCGTCCGCCACTAAACCCGGGACCGAAGCCCCAAGTTCCGTTCGACTTGAATGTGTTATGCACGCCGCCAGCGTTAATCCTGAGCCAGGATCAAACTCTCTAAAAAATTGTATATTAGATCTCACCTAAGTGAGTTAATACCTTTTTCAGAGCTATTTTTACTAGCTTATCTTACTTAATTACTTGTTTGTACTTTGTCAATTCAAAGTGTTTTAACGAGATCTTTCGCACTTTTCAGTGCTTGAAAAATTTCAATGTTGTTCAATTTTCAATGATCAAAGCGGCTTCCTCTCGAAGCGCGCTCAACCATTATATCCTAAAATTCAATATTTGTCAAGCACTTTTTTGAAAAAAAGTTGCATTTTTTTGCTTTTTCTCATTTTGGCTTGTTTTAACGAAATTAAAATGGCTTTTTTGTGCACTTTGCACATCATTTGAAGGTGTTCAGAAATCAGCAAAATATTTATATATCTCTATTGACATTATAAATATATAGTGATATAATACTTTTAGCACTCCAAAGGCGAGAGTGCTAACGATTTTGGAGGCAAAATAATGAAAAAGAAGCAATTTAAAACAGAATCACAGAAGCTGCTCGATATGATGATCAACTCGATCTACACGCACAAAGAGATCTTTTTGCGCGAGCTTATCTCAAATGCGAGCGACGCTATTGACAAGCTGCATTTTAAGTCACTGACAGACGATAATATAATAATAGGTAGAGAAGACTACGCAATTCACCTTACCCCCGACAAGGCGGAGCGCACGCTTACGGTGTCCGACAGCGGATGCGGAATGAGCATCGAGGAGCTTGAGAAGAACCTTGGCACTATTGCGAAGAGCGGATCGTTTGACTTCAAGCGCGAGAACAGCGGCGACGAGGTTGATATAATCGGTCAGTTCGGCGTTGGATTTTACTCGGCGTTTATGGTTGCGGACAAGATCACCGTGCGCACCAGGCAGTACGGCGACGAGATTGCGAGCGTGTGGGAATCCGAGGGCGTGGACGGCTATCGCATAGGCGAGTGCGACAAGGAGAGCTTCGGCACAGAGGTTATATTATATATTAAGGAAGACACCGAGGACGAGAGATACTCCGAGTTCCTTGACGAGTACCGCCTGCGCGCGCTGGTGAAGAAGTACTCCGACTACATCCGTTACCCCATCAAGATGGAGGTGACCGTGCGCGAGCTTAAGGAGGGATCGGAGGACGAGTATGAGAGCGTGACGAAGCTTGACACCCTCAACAGCATGATCCCCTTGTGGAAGAAGTCGCAGAGCGAGGTAAGCGACGAGGAGTACAAGCAGTTCTACACCGAGAAGTTTTACGACTACGCCGCGCCTGCGAGAGTTATCACGCAGAAGCTGGAGGGCTCGGTGACCTACTCTTCCCTTATGTTTATCCCCTCGCACGCGCCCTTCAATTATTACACCAAGGATTACGAGAAGGGACTCGAGCTTTATTCCAGCGGCGTTATGATAATGGAGAGATGCGCAGACCTGTTGCCCGACTATTTCGGATTCGTTAAAGGCCTTGTGGATTCGTCCGATCTTTCGCTGAACGTTTCGCGCGAGATGCTTCAGCACGACAGGCAGCTCAAGACGATTGCGAAGTCGATCGAGAAGAAGATCAAGAGCGAGCTTGAGAAGATGATGAGCAGCGACCGCGAGAAGTACGAGAAGCTGTTTGATGAGTTTGGCCTTCAGCTCAAGTACGGACTTTACTCCGACTACGGAATGCACAAGGACGTCCTGAAGGATCTGTTGCTCTTTAAGTCGTCGAGCGGAAAGTACGTTTCCCTCAAGGAATACGTGGCGGCGATGAAGGAGGAGCAAAAGTCGATCTACTACGCAGCCGGCGAGACCGCCGAGAGGATCGAGATGCTGCCGCAGGTTGAGGCGGTCAAGGAGAAGGGCTACGAGGTTCTTTACTTCACCGACGACATTGACGAGTTTGCGATCCGCGTGCTTGACAAGTATGACGAGAAGGATTTCAAGAACGTGACAGCCGAGGCGCTCGACCTTACCTCCGAGGACGAGAAGGCGAGCATCAAGGAGAAGAACGAGAGCGCAGAGGATATGCTCACGGTTATGAAGGATGCGATCGGAAAGGTATCGGCAGTGCGCTTCACCGCATCGCTGAAGAACCATCCCGTATGCCTTTCGAGCGAGGGCGATATCTCGCTTGAGATGGAAAAGACGCTTGGCAAGATGCCGGGCGCTGATGCGATGGCACCCAAGGCAAGCCTCGTGCTTGAGATCAATGCGGAGCACCCGATAGCAAAGAAGCTTAGCGAGATTTACGAGTCCGACAAGGAGAAGCTCAAGAAATACGCAAAGCTCCTTTACGCACAGGGTTGCCTTATCGGCGGTGCGCCGATAGACGACCCGAGAGAGCTTACCGAGCTTATTTCGGAGCTTATGATATAAAAATGGCATAATTTTAGGGAAATGTAAATTTAAATTTACATTTCCCTTTTGTTTTTGCGCCTATGTCGGTACCCGTGTAAAATATTTGTTTGCTTTGTGATAAAACGTGCAAAAGCGCACAAAATAAGTGCAATACCGGGAAAGGCTGATAATTTTAATGAATGGTACAAAAAAGTCACCACCGTCATTCGGAATTCGTGACAAGATAGGATATTTGTTTGGAGATTTCGGAAACGATTTTACATTCATTTTATCGTCCGGATTTCTACTTAAATTTTATACAGACGTTATGGGAGTTTCGGCAGCGGTGGTAGGTGCGGTGATAATGCTGGCGCGCTTTATCGACGCTTTTACCGACGTGACGATGGGGCGCATATGCGACAGGGCGAGGGCTACGAAAAGCGGCAAATTTAAGCCGTGGATAATCAGAATGTGCGGACCCGTGGCGATCTCATCCTTCCTTATATACCAAAGCGGATTTGCTAATGCGGCGATCTGGTTCAGGATATTATGGCTGGTCGTGACCTATATTTTGTGGGGCTCGATCTTCTACACCTCTATCAATATTCCTTACGGATCGATGGCATCAGCAATATCGAGAGAGCCTGATGACAGGCAGTCGCTTTCGACTTACAGGACGATGGGATCGACACTTGCGGGCGTGATAGTTGGTGCGGGCGTACCTATCCTTGCATACGAAACGGTGGGCGGAAATACGGTGCTTAACGGCCGCGCATTTACCGTGGTTGCGGGTGTATTTTCCATCCTCGCTATCCTCTGCTACGTGGCTTGTTACTTCCTTGTGCACGAGCGTGTAGTGCCCGATCACGCACCCGAGGAGCACCGCTCAAAGGGTGTTGGAGAGCTGTTAAAAGGCGCGGTAAAGAACCGTGCTTTGATATCTATAATTGCCGCATCGGTGGTAATGCTGCTTGCTCAGCTGACGATACAATCGATGGCAAATTACGTCTATCCAAACTACTACAACAATGCCGCAGCGCAGTCGGCCGCCACCTTCGCGATGATGTTCGGAATGATACTTGCGGCGGCGGTATCAAAGCCTTTGGCGCGCAAATTCGGCAAGGCTGAGGTGAGCGTAGTATCCAACTTTTTGGCGGGCGGAATAAGCCTTTTATTGTTCTTTGTGCGGCCTGCGAGCGTGTGGGTATATATCGCATTCAACCTTGTAAGCTGGATAGGCCTCGGCATCTTCTCGATGGTGTCTTGGGCGCTTATAACCGACGTTATTGACTACTCCGAGATAAAGAACGGCATACGCGAGGACGGCTCGATATATGCGATGTATTCCTTTGCAAGAAAGCTTGGTCAGGCGGCATCGGCAGGACTTTCGGGTGCACTTCTAACCGCCATTGGCTACACACAGGCTACCGCATTTGATAAAAACGTTACCGAGGGAATATTCAATATCTCCACCCTGCTCCCCGCAATCGGCTTCTGTGCGCTTGCGCTTGTGCTGTGGCTATGGTATCCGCTTCACAAAAAAGAAGTCGACAAGAACGTTGAGATACTGCGAAGAAAGCACGCAGCGGGCGAGTAAAAGTTATATTTTAATGTTCCGTTATGGTACAAAACCTTTATTTTATTATATTTTTGAGCAAAAAACGGAGTCAACCGTATGATTGACTCCGTTTTGAAATTATATCTTATTGTATCTCTTAAGCTGTTCTCTTATCGTTTCGGTAAAGAGAATAATGTGTGCCTTGTATATCTCCTCGTAGTCATACACCGGATCTCTATGCTCTATAAGGCCCTGGTTGGACTCATAGGTTACCGCAGGCTCGGAGCAGCAGTGGTGCATAGCGGATATGAGGTTAAATGAGGGAACAGCGGTCACGGTGTTGCCCGGACGGCCATAGTCGGTGCGATCAAGATAGCGCACGCCCTCCTGGGCGCTTCTGGCGTGGACAGCCTTTACAACGTTAAAGATCTCCTCATAGCACTTTGCGGAAGCATATGCGGGATAGAGAATATGGTTGTAGCAGTTGTCGCCGCCGTGAAGGAGTATAGAGAAGTCGGGTGCGTACTTGCAGCAGATGTCAAATACAAGCTGTGTGCCCGTGGAAAGGGGGCCGCCGATGAAGTTCTCGTGCATCATATTCACGCCGTCATCGTTGAAATATCCGCCGAGGTAGTCAACGTGATCCTTGATGGGGTGTACCATCTTGCATCCGGGCCAACCGGTGAGGGAGCCATCCTTCCAGGTGCCCTGGTTGTAGTAGCGAAGATCGTAGAAGGTCTTGCCGATGAAGGAATCGAAGGGGATGTGGCTTCTGCCGTCAGGGTTTACCATAGGAACGAGGATAAGGTGAATCTTGCTGCAAAGCTCTACGATTTCGTCGTTGCGCTCGCCACGGTAGTCGGTGCCTGTTTCGATAAGCTTGATGAGGTTGAGCATAGCAGAAGTGCCCTCAAATTCGCCGCCGTGAACGCATCCGCAAAGGAATACAGAGGGTGTGTAGTCGGGGCTGGTTTTGTCGGCATAGCACTCGATTTTTCTTGCGCCAAGGGCGCTGGAGCAGTTAGCGGTACGAGGAGGCAAGGTGGACTTGCCGTACTCTACCATATAGATAGGTCTGCCGCCTGCAGACGAATAAGGCTGTGTTACAACGCCTTTTTTTACGAGCTTAAGAGTTTCCTCCACCTCGTCAAGACGTGTTTTCCAATATGCGGGAATGTTGCTCATTTCGTGTCCTCCTGGGAGTGTTATTTAACAGTTTTATTATAGTAAAAGAACGCCGTTTTGTCAATAGATTTCACGAAAATGAAAGTCATGACCACCGGCCGTGCCGGTGGCTTGCACAGCCCCCTTAGGGCGTAACACCGGCTCGGTGAGCCTATAGGCTCATCGAAAAGTCTGCCAACCGCGCAGATTTCACCGGCTTACCCCTAAAGGGGTTGTTTTATTTGCCTTCTT
>JAZQZL010000002.1:0-34739 GCA_045634005.1 Candidatus Flemingiibacterium sp.
CGGCAACATGAGCTAATTCCTTCCTCCCCTTGCGTTTCCCCTGCGAGCCGACGGCTCGCAGGCGTCCCCTCGGCGCAAAAGCGGCGAGGATAATCCGAGCGTAACGCGTTCGTTAGCGGACGACCAATGGTCGCCCCTACAGTAAGGCGGTAGCATTCACGCGCCCAAGCGCGCGAGGTAAAAGCGAGCGCACAAAGTGCTCACATTTCCTGCACACGCGCCTTGACAAATAAAGGCACGTGTGGTATAATTAAAAGGTAGACTTACGCAAGTCTTATTATATTCTACACCAAACGACAAAAAAAGTCAAGTACAGACCAACTAATGAGGAGAAAGGAGCGCACTCATATCGAGTGCCAACAAAACAATGCTTAAAGGAAATGCTATCGTCGGACAGTCCGGCGGACCTACCGCCGCTATTAACGCAACGCTTGCAGGCGTTATCAAGGGAGCGTTTGACTGCGACGCGATCGAAACTATATACGGCGCCTTCAACGGCGTTGAGGGTATGCTTGCAGGTACTATCTGCAACTTAAACGAGGTTTTTGCAAACCGCGATGATCTGAAGGTTCTCTGCGCTACTCCCGCAGCGGCTCTCGGCTCCTGCCGCAAGAAGCTTCCGAAGCTTGATGACGAAGCAGGCAAGGCTACATACGAGGCTCTCGTTGAATTCTTCAAGAAGCACAACATCCGTTACTTCTTCTACATCGGCGGTAACGACTCTATGGATACCGTTGCAAAGCTCTCCGGCTATCTTAAGGATAAGGATTGGGAGATGCGCGTAATGGGCGTTCCGAAGACTATCGATAACGACCTTGTCGGCACCGACCACACTCCCGGCTTCGGCTCTGCGGCAAAGTACATCGCAACCACGATGCAGGAAATTCTCCGCGACACCGCAGTTTACACCGTAAAGGCTGTTACCATCGTTGAGATCATGGGACGTGATGCCGGCTGGCTTACCACCGCGGCAGGTCTTACCGATAAGGTTTGCGGCGTTGTTGCTGACCTTATTTACCTTCCCGAGCGCACCTTCGACATGGACAAGTTCATCGAAGACGTAAATAAGGCGTTTGAGAAGCATCCTAACGTAGTCGTTGCTATCTCCGAGGGCGCAAGATTCGCTGACGGCAGATACGTTGGTGAAGGCTCGCAGAGCGGTGTTACCGACGCGTTCGGTCACAAGTACCTCTCCGGTACCGGTAAGGTTCTTGAGGAAGCTATCCGCGACCGCATCGGCTGCAAGGTTCGCTCCATAGAGCTTAACCTTATGCAGAGATGTGCTTCTCACATCGCATCGAAGGCAGACCTCGACGAGTCGCAGACCGTCGGCGCAGCAGCGGTAATGGCTGCGGCAAACGGCGAAACCGGTATGATGATGGGTTACGTTCGCGAGGAAGGCAAGGAGTACAAGATTTCCGTTAAGAGCTTCGACATCGCGAAGATAGCTAACATGATCCGCGAGGTACCCGATGAGTTCATTAACGCAGAGGGCAACGGCGTTACCGAGGCGTGCATCGACTATCTGCTTCCCCTTATTCAGGGCGAGCCCGAGCAGTTCTTTGTAAACGGACTTCCGAAGCACTTTGTAATTGAAAGATAAATCACTACAAGGCGGAGGCTTGCCCCCGCCTTGATTTTTCCATAAGGAGATACAAATGTCATCTTTCATCCTGCACGGCAACGTGATAAGTAGCCGTGACGTTTCAACGCTCGACATAACCGAGGGCGGTTATGCCGTCTGCGTGGACGGCATCTGCCGCGGAGTTTTTGCAAGCGTGCCCGAAAAGTATGCGTCATTGCCCGTCATTGACTGCGCGGACAAGCTTATAATCCCCGGCATGGTCGACTTACATATCCACGGCGCGCAGTACGCTTACCGCGGAATGGGTATGGATCTCGAGCTTCTCGATTGGCTCGACTCGTACGCCTTTCCCGAGGAGGCGAAATTCGCAAGCGACGAGTACGCGCATAAGGCGTACGGCATCTTCGCCGATGCGATGAAAAAGAGCGCTACTACACGCGCGTGCATCTTCGCAAGCGCACACAGCCGCGCAACTGAAATTTTAATGGAGAAGCTAGAGGCAGCAGGCCTTGTAAGCTTCGTCGGCAAGGTCGATATGGACCGCGATGCGCCTGATAATCTCCGTGAGCCGAGTGCCGGATCTGCCGCCGCGGACACGGAAGCGTGGGCGGTACGTACGCTTGCACGCTTTGAGCGCACGAAGCCGATGTTAACACCGCGTTTTGTGCCGTCCTGCACGGACGAGCTTATGGTAAAGCTCGGTGAGATCCGCGAGCGCCACGACCTTTTCGTGCAGTCGCACGTTTCGGAGAGCGTTGGCGAGATAGCTCTTGTAAAAGAGCTTCGTCCTGACGATAAATTCTATGGAGAGGCGTACGACAAGTGCGGACTCTTCGGCGATTATAAAACCTCGCACACGGTTATGGCGCACTGCGTCTGGTCGAGTGAAGCGGAGCTTGAGCTTATGAAGAAAAACGGAGTTTTCATCGCTCACTGCCCCGCATCGAATATGAACGTCGCATCGGGTATCGCACCCGTTCGACGTTATATAGAGCGCGGTATGAAAATGGGTCTTGGAAGCGACGTCGCGGGCGGTCAGACGGAATCAATGTTCCGCGCGATGACCGATGCCGTGCAGTCCTCGAAGCTTTATTTCAGACACGTCGACGGTAGCGCGAAGCCGCTCGGACTTGAGGAGGCGTTCTACCTCGCAACACGCGGCGGCGGCGAGTTCTTCGGCAAGGTTGGCGCGTTTGACGACGGCTTTGAGTTCGACGCCGTTGTTATTGACGATTCGTCGCTACCTCATCCGCAGCCGCTGAACGTTCGACAGCGTATTGAGCGTGCCGTCTATCTCGGCGCGGATATGTTTGGTATTACGGATAAGTTTGTGCGTGGCACGAAGGTGATTTGACCTCGCGCTCTTGCGCTCGGGGAGCCTCAGCGAGCCGTTGGCTCGCAGGGAGGACGTCCACGCGCATTTGCGCGTGGGGAAACGACCTCGCCACCTCGGCGGCGTGGGGAAACGCAAGGGGAGGAAGGAATCAGCTCATGTTGCCGCGAACTCCTTCCTCCCCTTGTACCCCTCCTACCTCTTGGCTATGCCATCGATCGGCGGCCTTCCTACAGAGTGCTAATACCACAGAGTGTATATTTAGCGGCACTCATTTTCTCGCTTCGCTTCATAAAAATGAGTGCATACCGACCTCGCCGCACCGCAAAGGTTAGACTATGGCGCCGCGCGGATCGCTTTCGCGCGCACGCGGCTTCGTCTAACTTTGGCGCACAGCGAAGCGAATGCGCCTTCGGTGACCACTCCTGACGTGATTTCACCATCGCACGGTACCGCTAAATGGTCGTTGGGGTGCCGACACGGGTGTCGGCGAGGTCCCCAACTGGATGTGGCGCGGTGCATATTGCTCGAAGCGTAATGTGCTCCTTTCATCGGGAACGCTAAACTCCGGTTTTACATTCGCAAGCAAAAGTTTAGCGAATGCGTTGTATAAAAGTTTTTGCGTCGCTGAAAGCGACTGCTTTTCTTCAAAAAGCGACCGTAACCCCTATTTACAAGAAAGGATAAACAAAATGGTCTTTTCAAGTCTATTGTTTCTCGGGCTGTTTTTACCGCTTCTTTTGGCGGTATATCACCTGACACCGAAGAATACGACCGTTAAAAACATAATATTACTCGTCGCATCACTGCTGTTTTACGCGTGGGGGGAGCCGAAGAAGATCGTGCTGCTTATTGCGAGCGCGTTTGCGGGCTACCTTGGCGGACTTCTTATCGACAAGTGGCGAGGAAGGGCAGGCGCGAAGGTTGCGCTTGTTGGAGCGCTTGCGTTCCTTATCGGCTCGCTGATGCTCTTTAAGTACACGGGCTTTTTCGTGTCGAACGTCAACATGCTCTTTGGCACGGAGATAAGCTTCGCGGGATTCACGCTTCCTCTCGGTATATCGTTCTATACCTTCCAAATACTCTCCTACGTCATCGACGTTTACCGCGGCAATACACGCGCACAGCACTCGTTCTATAAGCTGCTTTTGTACGTTTCGCTGTTTCCGCAGCTTGTTGCGGGTCCGATCGTACGCTACGTTGACGTTGAGGAGCAGATCGAACGCCGTACGGTAACGCTCGACGGCTTTTTCTCGGGTGTTGTCCGCTTTACACAGGGACTTCTCAAAAAGGTTATCCTCGCAAATTACGCGGGAGGTGCGGCTACGACGCTTATCGGCGGAAATATGTCCACGCAGTCCGCACTTGGCGCTTGGGTGGGCATAATAATGTTCACCTTCCAGATATATTTCGACTTTTCGGGCTACTCCGATATGGCGATAGGCATCGGTAGAATGTTCGGCTTTAATTTCCTCGAAAACTTCAACTATCCCTACGTTTCTACCAGCATCACGGAGTTTTGGCGCCGTTGGCATATGTCGCTTGGCGGCTTCTTCCGCGACTACGTTTACATACCCCTCGGCGGCAACCGTAAGCATCAGCTTCTGAACCTCGCAATCGTATGGTTCTT
Organism: Candidatus Flemingiibacterium sp.; assembly: GCA_045634005.1. Classification (GTDB taxonomy): domain Bacteria; phylum Bacillota; class Clostridia; order Oscillospirales; family CAG-272; genus Flemingiibacterium. The sequence continues at coordinate 4,549 of JAZQZL010000002.1, forward strand.
AACGGGCTTCTGGCACGGCGCAAGCTGGAACTTCATTCTTTGGGGCGTTTACTACGGCGCTCTGCTCATACTCGAGAAAAAGGTGCTCTTCCGCTTCTTTGACAAGGTACCTATGATACTTCGCCGCATCTATACCCTCGCGGCTGTCGTTGGCGGCTGGATACTGTTCTACTTTACGAATACGGAAAGCCTCAAGGGCTTTATAATAATTGCGCTCGGACGAAACGCAGGCGCTAATAATTTGCAAGTCCTCAGCATACTGCGTCAGAACGCGGTGCTTATAGTCCTACTCGCACTTTTCTCGACGCCTGTTCTGCGCGTGGCGCTCACGCGCCTTCGTGAAAAGCTGCCGCGCGTGTACGCGGTCGCGATGCCGACGGCTTGTATAGCGGGGCTTTGGATATGCTTCATTCTCCTCATCTCGCAGTCCTACAATCCGTTCCTTTATTTCAGATTTTAAGGAGGAAGCGCTATGTATAAAAAAATAACTGTATTTGCGTTTGCTCTTTGCCTTGCAATATTTTTTGTGCTCACGTTTTTGATGCCCACCGACGAGCGAGCCGAGATAAAGGAAAACCGCCCGATGGCACAGATGCCCTTGCTGACGTGGGACAGCCTCTTTTCGGGTGAGTTCGCGGCGGAATTCGAAACGTTTCTTTCCGATAATATCGGCTTTCGCGCGACCTTCACGGATATAGGCTCGTATATTGCCAAGCTACGCGGTGTAAATCTTGCCGCCAAGGACCAGCTTATCACACTCCAAAACGGCTCACGCCTTGCTCTTCAGGGCGGACGTATAATGGAGATATTCACCGAGGCGCCGAGCGTGTGTGACGCGTACGCTTCCGCGATAAACGGTATCGGTGCAATGCTCCCCGAGGACACGTCGGCGTATCTTATGCTCGTGCCGACGCAGATAGAATTTGACACCTCGTCCTACCGCGAGCTTTCAAACAGCCAGAAGGACACGATAGACGCAGTTTACGGCGCGCTTGACCGCACCGTCGGCGTGAACGTGTACGACAGCCTCGCCGAGAACGCTGGCGAGTACGTGTATTTCCGCACCGACCACCACTGGACACAGCGCGGCGCGTACTACGGCTACGCGGCTCTGATGGAAGCTATGGGTGATCAGGCGGTGCCGCTTAACAAGATGAAGAAAGGCGCGCTCGAGGGCTTTCTCGGCTACCTCTACAATCAGGCGAACGTGCAGGAATACGTGCAGTACGCGGACACGATAGAGTATTTTATGCCCGGCGAAAATTACTCTGTCAAGGCGAAGATAGTCGAGTTTGGCGAGCTCGTTGAGTATGAGGCGCGCATATACTATACGCCCGAGGTTGGCGGCGGCGTAAGCTACGGCGTATTTATGGGTAGCGACCATCCGTTTGCGACTGTCACAACAAGCGTCGGCAACGGCAAAACGGCGCTCGTTATCAAGGACTCCTACGCTAACGCGCTCCTTCCGTTTTTGACCTCTCACTACGAAACGCTCGTCATCATTGACCCGCGAAGCTACTACGGAACGCTCTCGGACGTTTTTGCCGAGTACGACGTTGACGACGTTATCATCATAAATTACGCGTTCAGCGCGGTAAGCACCGCGTTCACAAGCGCAATTGAGGGAATAACCAAATAACGGACAAAACCAAAGGCTTAGACAAAATTAAATTACTTGTGAATGAGCTCGGTACTGTACCGGGCTCATTGTTTTTTGTTTGAGAGATTCTCGCGTTCACGCTCCGGTCAGGTGATTAGTCCATAACAATAGGCGATTTATTCATTGAAGACGTTGCGTATAAGGTATATAATAAATATTGAACCGAGGGCGTGTTTCTCGGCACATTCGCTCTGGCGTACATTGTAGCACATTTTTCTCGCTTGTAAAGTGCTCTTTGTAATTTCAGGCGAAAAATTCAGAAAAGGACACGGTAATCAGTTATGAAAAAGGCAATTAACGCGTGGTGCGTTGATCCCACGTACACATTCGAAGAAACCTTCGCAAAGGCTTCTGCGGCAGGCTTCGAGGGAATCGAGCTTAACGTTGACTCGCCCGGCAAAACTCCCCATTCGCTCGGCCTTGCGACCACCGAGGCGGATTATGCGGCTATCCGCGAGCTTTCGAAGAAGTATAACCTTCCCGTAATCAGCATTGCCTCTGCTTGGTGGGGTGACAAAATGACGGTTGAGTCCAAGCGTGACGACGCGGACGCGCTGCTTGCAAAGCAGCTTGAGGCGGCGAAGGCACTCGGCGCAAAAAACATACTCGTTCCTCTGTGCTGCGGTGATGGTATGCTCCTCAGCGAGGGCATACGCGCCGTTGTGGAATTTATGAAGGCGCATCTTCCCGAGATCGAAAAGAGCGGCGTATTCGTCGGTCTTGAGAACGTACCCTCGGGCTTCTTATGCTCTCCGTACGACTGGGTATCGCTCATAGACGAGATTGGCTCGGACAACGTGGGAATATATTTTGACGTTGGAAATATGATGTATTTCTCACGCCCCGAGGACTGGATAGACGTACTCGCGGGGCGTATCGGAATGGTACATATCAAGGACGTTAAGCGCAATTCGGACTGGATATGCTCGAGCGGCGACGAGATCGGTCTTTTAAAGGGCGACATCAACTGGGAGGCGGTTATGCCGATGTTCCGCGAAGCAGGCTACGACGGCTGGCTTGTCGGCGAGAGCTTCAAGGACGATGAAGCGCAGAGCTACGAGGAGTATTTCGCATCGCTTTCGGCTACATTTGACACCATAATGAAAATATAAGGAGAAATACCAATGAAAACACTTGCACTTATCGGCTGCGGTGAGATCACCAAAATGCACACCAACCACTTCAATCAGATGAAGGACATAGTAACGCCCGTTGCGTTCTGCGACCTTATCGAGGAAAGAGCTATCGACCGCAACAACAGATGCGGCGGCACGGGTAAGGTTTACACCGACTACAAGGTAATGCTTGACGAGGTCAAGCCCGATATGGTATTCATCGCGGTACCGCCCACGTGTCACGGCGAGATCGAAATGGACCTCATCGACAGAGGCATCCCTTTCTTCGTACAGAAGCCGATGGCGCTCGACCTTGACCTTGCGAGAAAGATTCGTGATCGCATCAAGGAAACGGGACTTATCACCGCTGTCGGTCTTCAGTCGCGTTACTCCGACGTTTGCGCACCCGCGATCGAGTATGCAAAGACTCACGACATCGTTCGCGTTTATTCGGTCTGCGGCGGCGGTATTCCGAGATCAGAATGGTGGGCTGACCGCAAGCTTTCGGGCGGTATGATAGTTGAAACCGACATTCATCAGTTCGACCTTATGCGTTACATTCTCGGCGACGTTGACGAGGTTTACGCTATGGGCGCGACAGGTTTCGTAGATCAGAGCGATTTCCCGAACTACGATACCGAGGACGGAATTACCGCGACTCTGAAATTCAAGTGCGGCACCCTCGGCACTCTCATCAGCGGAAACTTCTCCAAGACCGCAGACAGTACATCCTCTACTAATATGGTGTTCAATACCCGCGAGGGACGCGCAGAGCTTGTCACCGGCGGCAGCGTTGCGAACTTTGACATATACGGCGAAAAGGGCCCCGACTACGACGCTTCAACTATCCGCCCCTATTGGGACCTCAACGGCGGCCTTGAGCCTTCTCGCAACACCCTCACCCACTACGAGAACAAGTCCAATATGGATCTCGACTGCGACCGCACATTCGTTGAGGCAGTAATCTCCGGCGACGCTTCGAAGATCCGCACGTCCTACGCTGACGTATTTAATTCGCTCGCACTCGTTTTAGCACTTCGCAAGTCGCTCGATACCGGTATGCCCGTCAAGGTCGAAAACGAATAAGATAAAGCAAAAAGCACGCTCCGCAGAGCGTGCTTTTTTTGTTTTGTTTTTATTTACCCCAGAACATCGCCTTGGTGATGTCCTCGCTTGCGGCACGCTCATGCTCGATGAGCGCGTAGGTCGCGTCGGTGAGATGTGCGAACATCGGGTCCTCCATTGCCTTGCAGATGAAGGACTGACGTGGGGAGTTGATGTCCTCGCCGCTTATCTCGAAGAAGCCGTTGTCACGGCAGAGCTTCATAATGCGCTCGAGCTGTGCTCGGGTGTTGCGCGAGGGCATATAGGTGATAGCGTTGAAGCCGAGGCGCCCTAATTCCGAGATGAGCAGGTCAAGGTAATCGTCCTCGAACTTCTGCGCCTTCTTGTCGCCCGTTACCGAGTCGCCAACGTCGCCGAGGTAAGCGTATGCGGAAATAGCGCCCGTTTCGCGGCAGAGCGCAATATATTCGGTCACGTCGGGGCATTCGTCGGTCGCGTCGACGTAGATCTTCTCGACGAGGTTACTCTTGAGTGCGCCGAGAATGTCGTACTCGTAAAACTCGGGCGTTTTGTCGCCGTTTGCGATCTGGTCGCGAACCTTTGCGGAAAGTGCGAGCTTCATATCGTTCTCAAGGAATGCAAGAAGCTCGGCGGGGGTGGGGAAGCGTGCGGTAAGCTTTTTCGTGAGAGCGAAAAGCACGTGGCGCTCGGTGACAGAGCCGCCCTCCCATGAGCTTGACAGCGGAAGCACGTCTGCCTTGAAGTCGATAGCGACGCCGTACGGTGCCATTACCTCATTGATCTTTCTGCACATCTTGATATTGCGGAGGTTGCGCAGTCTGCGGTACTTCTCAAAGAACGCGTCGAACTTGTCGATGGTCTGATGAGGTATACCGTGGATGGCTACGTATGCGACCGAGATCTGGTCGGGGTTGTTGATACGTCTGCCGTTAAGCGCGGTATCCTTCATCGAAACGCGGCATTCTGCGCCGACGGTCACGGGCATACCGATAATCTCGCCCGCTTCGATGAACTCGCGTGCACCCGAAACGCTGTCGTGGTCCATAATGCCTGCGGTACCGAGTCCGTTCTGCCACGCCATATAAAGCGCCTTTGTAGGCGAATACGGAGAGAACGAGTAGATCGTGTGAATGTGGTTGTTGACGAAGTCCGTCTTTTCGGGCGTCTTGAGTTCGCCCTTGTCAGTCAGCGCCTTGATCTCGCGAAGCGCCGCAAGGCGTTCTTCTTTAGTTTCGGCGTTGAGCTTCTCTATAAGTAATTCGATAGACATATCTTTTACCTTTCGTTGAAATTGGGGGTACGCGCTTTCTTGAAAGAAAGCTGTGCAAAGAACTTCAAATTGGCTTCGCCATCACATCTTGTCAGCGAAGGCGGATTCAAAGGCTATCGCTCTCGGTCAGCACATTTGCGCTTCGGGCATTGTGCACCGCGCCACGGGTGTCGCCGAGGTCCCTGGCTGGCTGTGCCGCGGTGCACGCTGTTCGGAGCGTGGTGTGTGACCGAGAGCGCAAAATTTAGTTTTTACTTTTACGAGCAAGATATGAGCGTAGCGTTGAGTGAAGTTTTTGCGGAGCTTTTTTCAAAAAGCGACCGTATCCCTATTTATATTACTTGAGCATTACCTGACCGCCGGTAACAGGGAGAGCCTGACCGGTTTCGTATTCCTGCTCAATTATGTACATAATTGCTCTTGCGACGTCCTTGGTTTCACAGCCGCGGTTGAGCGGAACCTTTGCCTCATAGAAGCGGCGAACGTCAGCGACGGTCTTTGCACCGGGAACCTTACCTGCGTTGAGGTACTGTACGAAGAGGCCCTTCTCGGGATCGCTCCACAGGGGACCGTCGAGGAAGTTGCCGGGGCAGATAGCGTTAACCTTGATGCCGTAGGGAGCAAGCTCAAGTGCGAACGACTGGGTAAGACCGATGCCGCCGAACTTACTGCCGGCATATGCGAAGTTCTTGTTAGAGCCCTCAAGACCGGACTTCGAGTTGATCTCGATAATGTCGGAGAGGTAGGTCGGGCAAACCTTGCGCTGAAGCTTCATTACAGCAGAAGCGTACTTTGCGCAGAGGAAATAAGCGGTGTAGTTAACGGAAGCAACAAGCTCGAAGTTAGCCTTGTTCATCTCCTCGAGACTGCCTGCGCGGACGATACCTGCGTTGTTTACGAGTACGTCGAGTCCGCCGAACTCTGCAACACACGCATTAACCATAGCCTGAACGCTGTCCTCGTCGGTTACGTTAGCGCCAACGGAGATTGCAACGCCTTCGCCGTACGCCTTGCAGATCTCGTCTGCGGTAGCCTTTGCGCCGTCAGCGTTCATATCAGCGATAACGACGAGTGCGCCTTCCTTCGCCATATCGGTTGCGATGCCCTTGCCGAAGCCCTGTGCAGAGCCGGTAACGATGGCGATCTTGCCCTCAAGGCGGCGAGCGTTAGCGATTTCGGGGGTGTTTATTCTGAAGATGCCAAGACCGTCAACGAATGCTGCGGCGGGCTTCTTGCCGTTTGCCTTTACAAAGGCGTCGAATGCGGCGGTGATGCCCTCTACGCTCTCGTCGGTGATTGCGAGTGCGCCGGCGATGCACTTATCGCAGTATTCGGTCGAAAATTTTACGGTGCAGGGCTTGCCTTCGCCTGCGAGCATACGCAGTACGGGCGACACTGCCGCCACGCGTGTGATTTCTGTAGACATAGTTGTTTTCTCCTTTTGGTTTTAGTTTTGGTAGGGGAGTACGCGGCTTTTTTGAAAAAAAGCCTGGCAAAAAACTTTATAGGGCTTCGCCATCATATCTTGTCAGTAAGCGAAAAATCGTCGTTCAGCGCTCTCGGTACGCAGTCGAAGATTGCGCTTCGAGCATCGTATCCCGCGCCATCAGCAGCCGGGAACCCTGCATCCCGGCAACTGTTTAGCGGTTGTCGGACGATAGCAATATCCCGTCAGGAGTGGGAGAGCGTCGCCTTGCTTCGCTCGTCGGCAAAGTTAGCCGAAGCCGCGTTGTGTGTTGCATCAAGTAACTTTGCGCGGAGCGTAGCAACGCGCCCTGATGCAGCGCCAAAAGTGTGGCAATACTTTGATTACCGCAAACAGTTGTTGGGGTGTCGGCACGGGTGCCGACGAGGTCCCCAACTGGCTGGTGCGTGGGTACCGTTTAGCCAAACACTCTGTCGCGGCGAAGCCAATTTGAAGTTTTTGCGGAGCTTTTTTCAAAAAGCGACCGTAACTCCCTATAAGCGTTTCTCCTATACGCGTAAAGCGGAACCTCGCAGTTCCGCTTTAATGTTAGGTTAGATAGACTTAGCGTTAGCGAGCAGATACTTCTCAGCCTCGGCACACCAAAGTCCGTTGTTAGCCTTGCAGATACGGTCAAGCTCTGCGAACATAGGATCGGTCTTGCCGAGCTCTGCGAAGTCTGCGATAGCAGAGAGGGGAAGCGAGATGTTCGTGTAGCAAAGCTTCTTACCGCCGGGGATCTTGTCGAGGTTGATGGTGGTTTCAGCAACTGCATCAAGGCCGCAGATGTGAGTGATCATAGCCGCGGGATTGATAAGACCCTTTTCCATCATTTCGATAGACTCGCGCATATCGTCGGTGTTACCGCCGCTCGTTCCCACGATGTGGGTGGAAGCGTAGTGAACGTTGTAGAAGTTGAACATAGCCGAGAAGTCGGTTCTGGTGGGACCTGCGAAGAAGTTAAGGCAGCCGTCCTTGCCGAGAAGCGCGTCGCCCATTTCGACAACGGGCTTAACGGGAGCGAATACGAACACGTCGTTGTAGCCCTCGGGAGCGAGCGTCTTTAAGTAAGCGGTGGGATCCTCGTATTCTGCGGTGTTAACGTAGATAAGCTTAACGCCGTTCTTTGCCGCCTTTTCAACAGTTACCATTTCAGCGGCACGCTCAAGACGGGCGGTGTCGATGTCGGTAACAACGAGGAGAGAGGGCTTGCGGTCACAGCTTATAAGGTAGTCAACCGCGCCAAGACCCATAGGTCCTGCACCTGCAAGAATTGCCGCAGCGCCGCCCTCTACGATACCCATATCGTGTACGTAGGAGCCGCCCTTGGTGTGATAGTTAGCGTGAGCACCGCCGACGATACAGCTCATAGGCTCTGCGAGGGAGCCGTAGAAGTAAGCGTCGCCGTTGTACTTAAGAAGGCAGTCCATCTCAAGGGTGTCTGCCGGAATTACAGCGTAGGTCGCGCCGCCGCCGCAGTACTTGTAGCTGTAGCCGGGAGCGATTATCGCGCCGTTTCTGTTGTGTGCCGGCTGGATAGCGAACTTTTCGCCGGGCTTGAATTTATCCTTCCACTTTGCGCCGACCTCAACGATATCGCCGCAGAACTCGTGACCGAGTATCGGAGGATTGACAGCACAGTCATCGGGAACGCGCTTGTGAGCCGCGCCCTGCATAGCCGCCTTGTGAGAGGACATGCATATACTGTCGGAAACGATGTGCACGAGCACCTCGTCGTCAGCTATCTCCGGGAGCTCGAACTCCTCAAGACGAAGGTCATTGACGCCGTAAAGACGTATTGCTTTGGTTTTCATAGTTGTATCCTTTCTTGGTGTATAATACTATCACCTATTATTGTAGCAACTTTAAAGCGAAAAGTCAATGAATTTTTGACGAATTTTGCGCAAAAATTTGAAAAAACCCTTTTATTTATTTAGAAGTTGTGATATAATATAAGATGTCCTAATATTACTGTGTGAAAACGGAGGGAAACTCACATGAACGCCGAACTCGCAAGGGCTCGTATGGACGAGCTTTCAAAGCTTCTTGAATATCACTCGCGCCTTTACTACGTAATGGACGCGCCCGAGATCGGCGACTACGAGTACGATATGCTCTTTCGCGAGCTTGTCACGCTTGAAGCGGAATATCCCGAGCTTGCAAGTGCGAACTCACCGACAAGACGCGTCGGCGGCGAGGCACTCTCTGAGTTTACCGAGATGGTACACGAGGTGCCGCTTGGAAGCCTTTCCGACGTTTTCGACTACGACGAGGTACGCGCGTTCGTAGCGCGTATGAAGGCGGTTGCGCCCGACTGCGAGTTTACGGTTGAATGTAAGATCGACGGACTTTCCGTCGCGCTCATTTACGAAAACGGCAAGCTCATTCGCGGAGGTACGCGCGGTAACGGCAAGGTTGGCGAGGACGTCACGGAAAATCTTCGTACGGTGCGCTCGATCCCGCTTACTGTCGACACGGACGAGCCGTATCTCATCGTTCGCGGCGAGGTGTATATGTCGCGTGCGAGATTTGAGAAGCTCAACGAGCGTCGCGAGGCAGAGGGTGAGGCTCTTTTCGCAAATCCCAGAAACGCGGCGGCAGGTACACTCCGGCAGCTTGACTCGAAGGTAACCGCATCCCGCGGACTCGATATTTTCATATTTAATTATCAGACGGGCACAAAGACGTTCGATACACACTCCGAAAGCCTCGATTGGCTTCGTGACGTCGGCTTTACGGTGCTGCCCGAATACTCTATTGTAAAGACCGCCGACGAGGTCATAGACGCGATCGAGAAGATCGGAGCGGCGAGAGAAAATCTCCCGTTCGGCATCGACGGCGCAGTTATAAAGATCAATTCGCTCACGCTTCGCGAGGCGATCGGTGAGAACACCTCAACGCCCAAGTGGGCTGTGGCGTACAAGTATCCGCCTGAAGAAAAGCCGACGAAGCTTCACGACATCGTTTTGCAGGTCGGCAGAACCGGTGTGCTTACGCCGAACGCTGTCCTTGAGCCTGTAACTCTTGCTGGAACTACGGTTTCGCGCGCAACGCTCCACAATCTCGACTTTATCCGCGAGCGCGACATTATGATAGGCGACACGGTGATCGTTCGCAAGGCGGGCGACATAATTCCCGAGGTCGTGTCGGTCGTTAAGGAAAAACGCGACGGCAGCGAAAAATGGTTTGATATGCCCGACGCTTGCCCGTCGTGCGGCGAGAAGGTAGTCGCCGATGCGGATGACGAAACGCAGTCGGGCGGTGCGGCGTACCGCTGCACGAACCCGTCCTGCCCGGCGCAGCTGCTTCGCAATTTAGAGCATTTTGCGTCCAAGGATGCGATGGACATAGACGGTCTTGGCAAGTCGCTTATCGCGCTCTTACACAGCGAGGGGCTTGTGTCGACCTACGCGGACCTATATGAGCTTAAGCCGGAGCAGATAGCCTCGCTTGAGCGTATGGGAGAAAAGAGTGCGGCGAACCTTATCGCGGCGATAGAGAAGTCCAAAGTGGCAGGTCTTGCGCGACTCATATACGCGCTCGGCATACGACAGGTAGGAGCAAAGGCAGCGCAGGTGCTTGCGGCACGCTTCTGTGACATTGAGGCGCTGTTCGAAGCTACGGAGGAAGCGCTCTGCGAGATAGACGACGTGGGCGCGATAACCGCGAAGTACGTGGTCGACTATTTCGCTCACGCGTCGACACGCGAGCTTATAGACAAGCTGAAGGCGCACGGGCTTGTAACGGCGTACGAGTCGTTGCAGGTGAGCGACAAATTCGCGGGAATGACGTTCGTTCTGACAGGCACGCTTCCGACAATGAAGCGTGACGAGGCGGCGGCTCTTATCGAGTCGCACGGCGGAAAGGTTTCCTCTTCCGTTTCTAAAAAGACGACCTACGTTGTCGCAGGCGAGGATGCCGGCTCGAAGCTTACCAAGGCAAATTCGCTCGGTGTTGCCGTCATTGATGAGGCGACGCTGCTGGAGATGATGAAATGATTGACAAATATGCGCTTATAGAAGCGGCGAAGGAAGTACGCGAGTGTGCGTACGCGCCGTATTCGGAATACAAGGTCGGTGCGGCATTGCTTGCCAAAAGCGGCAGGGTGTATGTCGGGTGCAATTTTGAAAACGCATCGTTTGGTGCAGGCACTTGCGCCGAGCGTGTGGCGCTCGGTGCGGCTATCGCGGCAGGTGAGCGCGAGTTTATCGCTATTGCGTGCGTAGGCGGCGACGGTGTAACACCGTGCGGTATATGCCGTCAGGCACTCGCCGAGTTCGGCGATATTGCCGTGTACTGTGCCGACGGTTGCGGCGATGTGCGCGAGTATACGCTCGCACAGCTTCTGCCGCATGGGTTTGAGATGTAATGTGCGCTTGGCTATAGGAGTTACGCGGCTTTTTTGAAAAAAAGCCTGGCAAAAAACTTTATAGGGCTTCGCCATCACATCTTCTCAGCAAGCGAAAAATGGTCATTTAGCGCTCTCGATATGCACATCAGCGCTTCGATTTTCGTGCACCGCGCTCCACACCGCTGCAGATTGGCTTCGCCAACTGCGCGAGTCGCAAGCGAACTCGCGGGACCTCGGCGACACCCGTGTCGCCACCCCGGCAACTGTTTTGCGGCACGCCTTCGCTTTGCCACACTAATAACGCGAGAGGGTGGCGCGGACGCTTCGCTGCGCGCCGAAAAGTAGCATATGCAGCGCGCGAACGCATTGCGCCGAGCGGCAGCGACGGCGCCCCTACCGCAAGTCTAACTTGGCGCACAGCGAAGCGTCTGCGCCCACGGCAACCACTCCTGACGGGATATTCCCATCGCTTGGTACCGCTAAACAGTTGCCGGGATGCAGGGCTCCCGGCTGGCTATGGCGCGGTGCACGAGGCTCGGAGCGTTGTGTGCCGACCGAGAGCACTAAATTATGATTTTACATTCGCAAACAAAATGTGAGCGAAGCGTTGTATAAAGTTTTTGCGGAGCTTTTTTCAAAAAGCGACCGCGTCCCCATACTAACGACAAAGGAGAATAAAATGTTTATAGATAAAGTAACGATCCACATAAAAGCAGGTGACGGCGGCAACGGCTGTGTTGCGTTTCACCGTGAGAAGTACGTTGCGGAGGGAGGACCCTCGGGCGGCGACGGCGGTATTGGCGGCAATATCATATTCAAAATAGACGAGGGAACGAACACGCTGCTTGCATTCCGTTATAAGCGCAAGTTCATTGCGCAGAACGGCGGCGACGGCGGAACAGAGAAGTTCCACGGCAAGAACGGTGAGGACACGGTAATTCTCGTGCCGCCCGGAACCATCATCAGAGATGCCGAAACGGGACGAATCATCAAGGATATGTCAGACTGTGAGCCGTATACCGTACTTAAGGGCGGTCGCGGCGGCTGGGGCAATAAGCATTTTGCAACGCCGACCCGTCAGATACCGCGTTTTGCAAAGCCGGGACTCAAGGGCGAGGAGATGGACGTAACGCTCGAATTAAAAATGCTCGCGGACGTTGGACTTGTCGGCTTCCCGAACGTCGGAAAGTCATCGCTTCTTTCGGTAGTAAGCGCGGCACGTCCGAAGATTGCAAACTATCACTTCACAACACTTGAGCCGCAGCTTGGCGTAGTCAAGGCGGGCGAGGACGGCTTTGTGCTTGCGGATATTCCCGGACTTATCGAGGGAGCACCCGACGGCGCAGGACTCGGACACGACTTTTTACGTCACGTTGACCGCTGCCGACTGCTTATCCACGTCGTCGACGTGAGCGGTACCGAGGGGCGCGATCCCGTTGACGATATCAAGAAGATAAACGCCGAGCTTGAACGCTATTCGCCCGAGCTTGCATCCCGCCCGCAGATATTCGCGGCGAACAAGACGGACGTGTGCTGTGACGAGGACGTTAAAGCATCCCTCGAGGCATACGTTAAGGACGAGCTTGGCTGCGAGCTTTATTACATCTCCGCCGCAACAAGACAGGGTGTGGACGAGCTTATGTGGCGCACCGCGGAGCTGCTGTGTGACCTTCCTCCGCTCACGATATACGAGTCCGAGGCGGCTCCCGAGCCCGAAATTGTCGAGGGCGAGCGCGAGATCGTTGTCAACAACGTAAACGGCGTTTACTACGTCGAGGGCGAGTGGCTCGAGCAGCTTATCAATTCGACGAACTTCGGCGACCGCGAGTCGATCGCGTTCTTCCAGCGTGTGCTCAAGGACAGCGGCGTTATCGACGCGCTCAGGGAGAAGGGCTGTCAGGACGGCGACGAGGTCAACGTCTACGGCGTTGAGTTTGAATTCTGGAACTGATACCTCTTGACATACGCGTTTGGATATTGTATAATAGAAGAATAAAATAAATTTAAAGGATAGGGCAAAATAATGTTCTGGCAACAAGAAATCGAAACGATGGACCGCGCCGATATTGAAAGACTTCAGCTCGCGAAGCTTAAGAATATCGTCGACTACTGTTATAATCGCGTTCCGTTCTATAAAAAGCGTCTTGACGAGGCAGGAATAAACGCCGATAAGATCACCGCGCTTTCGGATATCCAGTATATCCCGTACACTACCAAGGACGATATCCGCGATACGTACCCCTTTGGACTTTTCGCGGTTGACAAGAAGGAGATCGTCCGTCTGCACGCGTCGAGCGGCACGACGGGTAACCCTACGGTCGTTGGCTACACCAAGAACGACCTTAAGATGTGGACGGAGTGTGTTTCGCGACTCGTAGTTGCGGCAGGTGCAACCTCTGACGATATCGTGCAGATCGCGTTCGGCTACGGTATGTTCACCGGTGCGCTCGGACTTCACTACGGTCTTGAAAATATCGGCGCTACGGTAGTTCCCACCTCTACGGGTAACACCGAGAAGCAGCTTAAGTTTATGAAGGATTTCGGCACTACGGCGCTTGTTTCCACACCGTCGTACGCGCTTTACATAGCAGAGGTTGCCAAGGATCTCGGTATCGACTGCCGCGAGCTTGGTATCCGCCTCGGACTTTTCGGCTCGGAGGGCTGCTCCAACGAGATGCGTCAGAAGGTCGAGGAGGCTTGGAATCTCTTTGCAACCGATAACTACGGCATGAGTGAGCTTTGCGGCCCCGGTGTATCGGGCGAGTGCCGTCAGCGCTCGGGACTCCATTTCGCAGAGGATCACTTCCTTCCCGAGATCATCGACAGCGCGAGCGGTGCCGTTAAGGCACGCGGCGACGAGGGCGAGCTTGTTGTAACCACGCTCTCCAAGGAGGGTATTCCGCTGCTGCGTTACCGCACCAAGGATATCTCCCGACTCCACTATGAAAAGTGCGAGTGCGGACGCACCCACGTTCGTATGGAGAAGCCGCTCGGACGTGCGGACGATATGCTCAAGATCAAGGGCGTAAACGTATTCCCGACACAGATCGAGAGTGTACTCGTAAGCATTCCCGAGGTTGGACCGCAGTATCAGATCGTGCTCGGCACGAAGAACTATATGGATACCTTCGAGATAAACATCGAGGTGTCCGATGCAAGCATGCTGACCTCTTATAAGACCCTTGAGGAGCTTCAGCTTAAGGTTCGTCACAAGCTTCAGACTGTGCTCGGACTTGACGCGAAGATAAACCTTGTTGAGCCTCGCTCGCTTGAACGTTTTGTGGGCAAGGCAAAGCGTGTTATCGACAATCGCCAGAAGTGATTTTTGGCAAGCAATCCTCACCGTAGTCTTTCGCACTAACCTTAGAAATCTATATTTTTGGAGAATACAAAAATGAAAAAAATAATGCTTGGAAATGAAGCTGTTGCACGCGGACTTTACGAAGCGGGCGTGCATTTCGTTTCGAGTTATCCCGGAACTCCGAGTACCGAGATCACCGAGGCGGTAGCAAAATACGATGAAGTTTACGCAGAGTGGGCGCCTAACGAAAAGGTAGCACTCGAGGCGGCTCTCGGCGCGTCCATCGGCGGCGGCCGTGCATTCTGTGCGATGAAGCACGTTGGTCTTAACGTTGCGGCTGACCCTCTGTTTATCACCTCCTACGTAGGCGTTAACGGCGGTTTCGTTATCGGCGTTGCGGACGACCCCGGTATGCACTCCTCGCAGAACGAGCAGGATACCCGTCACTATGCTATCGCGGCGAAGCTTCCGATTGTTGAGCCCTCCGACTCCGGCGAATGCCTTGAGTTTACAAAGCTTGCTTACGAATTCTCGGAGGAGTATGACACTCCCTTTATCCTTCGCCTTAACACCCGCGTTTCGCACTCGCAGTCGGTCGTTGAAACCGCAGAGCGCAAGAACGTAGCGGTTAAGCCCTACGAGAAAGATATATCGAGGCGCGTTATGATGCCTGCGATGGCTCGTGGCAGACACGTTGTCGTTGAGGACAGACTCACTAAGCTCGCGGCTTTTGCTGAAAATTGCCCCTTTAATAAGGTTATCGAAAACAAGGGCGCGAAGATCGGTATTATCACCGCAGGTCCGTCCTTCTGCTATGCGCTTGAGGCGTTCGGCGACAGTGCTTCTTACTTAAAGCTCGGACTTCTTAATCCGCTTCCGACGAGTCTTATCAAGGACTTTGCGGCTAAATACGAGCGCGTAATCGTTATCGAGGAGCTTGATCCCATTATCGAAACTCACGTTAAGGCTCTCGGCATTAACTGTGACGGTAAGAACATTCTTCCCATCTGCGGTGAATTCTCGCAGGAGCTTCTTGCAGAGCTTCTTCTCGGTAAGAAGAACGATGCTTATGCACTTGAGGATAACATCCCCGTTCGTCCGCCTGTTCTTTGCCCCGGCTGTCCTCACAGAGGTGTTTTCTACCTCTTTAAGAAGCTTGGCCTTTACGTAAGCGGCGATATCGGATGCTACACGCTCGGCGCGGCTGCTCCTCTTGCTGCTATGGATACCACTCTCTGTATGGGTGCTTCTATCTCGGCTCTCCACGGCTTTAACAAGGTTCGCGGCGAGGCTGACAAGTGCGTTGCCGTTATCGGTGACTCCACGTTTATGCACTCCGGCATCACCGGACTCGTTGACATTACATATAATAAGGGTATCTCCACCGTTGTTATCGTCGACAACAGCATCACCGGTATGACCGGACATCAGCAGAATCCTTGCACCGGCTACACTCTCAAGGGTGATCCCGTTACCGGCATTATGCTCGAAAACATCGCGAAGGCAGCAGGCGTCGACGAAAAGCATATCCGCGTCGTTGATCCGGGCGATCTTAAGGCTACCGAGGCTGTTCTCAAGGAAGAGCTTGCAGCGGCTTGCCCGTCCGTTATTATCTGCCGCCGTCCCTGCGCGCTTCTCAAGTACGTAAAGCGCGAGCCGGCTCTCAGTGTAAACGCAGACAAGTGCGTTGGCTGTAAGATGTGTATGAAGATCGGCTGTCCTTGCATCTCCATCGTTGACGGCAAGGCGAAGATCGATGCAACGCTTTGCACCGGATGCGGACTTTGCACTCAGATGTGCAAGGTAAACGCGATCGTTTGAGAAAGGTGGTAGAGTTATGACTAAGAATATTATGATAGTTGGCGTTGGCGGACAGGGCTCCCTGCTCGCAAGCCGTATTCTCGGCAACGCTGTGCTTCTTCAGAATTACGACGTAAAGGTTTCCGAGGTTCACGGTATGAGCCAGCGCGGAGGCTCGGTCGTTACTTACGTTAAATACGGCGAGAGCGTTGCTTCTCCCGTTATCTGCAAGGGTGAGGCGGACGTTATTATGTCCTTCGAGCTTCTTGAGGCTGCAAGATGGCTTCCTTATCTTAAAAAGGATGGCGTTGTCATCACCAACACCCAGGAAATCAATCCCATGCCCGTTGTAACGGGCGCGGCAGAATATCCCACCGATCTCGTTGCAAAGATGCAGGCTACCGGCGCGAAGGTTATCGCCGCTGATGCACTCGCTATCGCACGCGAGGCGGGAAGTGAAAAGGCTGTGAACGTAGCACTCATCGGTATGGCGGCACACGCGCTCGGTATCGACGACGTAACGCTTCGCGAGGCTGTAAAGATGTCGGTGCCCGAGAAGTTCCTTGAGCTTAACCTTAAGGCATTCGACCTTGGCGCGAACCATTCGGCATAAATTGCCGCAATCTAAATAGGGAGGTATACACCATGATCATCAAGCAGATCTCTATTTTCGTTGAAAACAAGCCCGGCAGACTCGCCGAGATTACAAAGATCATCGCAAAGAACAACATCAACATCCGCGCGCTTTCCGTTGCGGATACCACGCATTTCGGTATTCTTCGCATTATCGTTGACGATCCCGTCGAGGTTGAGCGTGTACTTAAGGCGGAGGGACTTACGGTTTCGATAACGAGCGTTATCACCGCTTGCATACACAACCGTCCCGGCGGACTTGCAGAGGTTCTCGAGCTTCTCTCGAACAACGATATCGCTATCGAGTATATGTACGCATTCATCGCAAAGAGCGACAACGAGGCGTACGTCGTAATGCGAATCGAGGCGGAGGGTGCGGCTGTGAAGATACTCACAGAGCACGGCTTCGAGGGCCTTGAAGCGTAAATAAGATAAAGCCACAGAGTATTATGCTCTGTGGCTTTTTTGTATCATAGATTGGTGCGCGTTAAATAATTTACGAAGCATTTGGCTGCATACGACAGGGCGCGGTCCTTTGAGTATGCAAAGCCGAGCGTGCGGCTTATAGACGGCTTTAATTTGAGCGTGCTGACTCCTTTTATACGCTGGGAGAGCATAAGAGAGGGAAGAACAGATACGCCGAGTCCCTCTTGTATCATATATAGCACAGATACGTTGTCAACCGATTCAAACGGTATTATCTTTGTGAATTTACCCATATCAAAATAGGTAGTGAGTGCGTAATCGTTTATAGATATGTACGTGTAGCTGTAAAGCTCCTCACGCGTGATCGAACGCTTTCCTTTAGCCATATGAGAGGGAACTATGGCTACGAACGGATCCTCCTTTATCGGAACCCAAATGTTTTCACCGTGGGTAATGTTATCGGTGAATATTACGTCGGCAAGTCCGCGCTGTGTCCAGTCGTGCAGGCTGTCCTCGACGGCGATCGAAACGCTTATGTCAGGGTGAAGCTCCCTGAAGCCGCGCAGTATCTCCGGAAGCATATTCTGCGATATACTCGAAAAGGTGCCGATACGAAGATGATTGCTTTTTGATTCGGCGATAGCGTGTGCGGCGTGAAGAAGCTCGTCCTCGGCAGAGAGCAGGGCGTGAAGCTTCGGCGCGAGCTGTTCGCCCTCTGCTGTGAATTCAACTCCGAGCGGAGATCGCTCCAAAAGCTTTATCCCAAGCTCCTTTTCAAGCGAATCGGCGATGTGCGACAAGGCCGACGGGGTATAGGAAAGCTCTTCTGCGGCCTTTGAAAGACTTTTGTATTTGACGGCGCTCAAAATTGCGCGGATTTTTGATGTGTCCATAACGATACCTATATTAAATTATTTCATATGTGAATTTTTTTCATATGGTTATTATATATCATATCTTCCAAAATGTCAACTGCTGTGATACAATCAAAGGGAACTTTTTGGAAAGGTACGGGTTTAGTATGAAGAACATCGGGTTTATTAAGAATGTGAGAGTAGAAGCCAAAAGCGTTATCCTCACAGTTGTGGCGGCACTTTTTTCTATCGTTGCGCTGCATTCGTTCGTAGTGCCGGGCAATTTTGCCTCGAGCGGTATTGACGGACTGTGCACGATTCTTTACGAGATCACAGATATAAATATGGGTTGGTTCAAGCTATTTATCAACGTTCCTCTGTTGATCCTCGCGATAATATTCCTCAACAGAAAATACACGCTCTACGTTATTTTCTTCACGGCACTCGACAGTATCGGCGTTATTCTGCTAGAAAAGCTCAATTTCTTCATATATATACCCGAAGGGCTTGCCTCGTCGGAGCTTATCGGATACCGCCTGATTGCGGCACTTATATCCGGTATACTTCTCGGTATATGTGTCGGAATTATGCTTAGAATCGGCTATTCATCGGGCGGTGTTGATATTATCGCAGGTCTTGTTCACAAGTGGAAGCCGCATTTTAACGTTGAGCGAGTGATCAGCATATGCGCGTATACGATCGTTGGAATGTCGTATTTCGTCTATCACGACCTCACGAGCATTGCACTGTCGGCTATCCAGATATTCGTATCGGAGCGAGTAATTGCGGCGATCCTTCGCCGTACGCGCTTTGCGACGGAGGTGCGGATAGTTACGAAGGAGCCTGAAAAAATACGTGACGACATACTGTATAGACACAGGCACGGCGCTACTGTGATACGCTCGGAGGGAATGTACTCCGGCGAAGAAAATTGGACGGTGATCACCGTTATGAACAACGCCGACATACCTGAGTTTATAAATTCGATGAAGCGCTATCCCGAAACGTTCGTATATTTTACGGGCGGAGTGAGAGTACAGGGCGATTTTCATTTCAGTGAGGATGAAATCGGACTTTGGCTTGAGGCGTTCAGATAAATTATATAGCAAAAAGGAACGGTTCGCCGTTCCTTTTTATTTTTGCAGGGTTGAGAGCGGATGAAAATTATGAACGGATTTTACATAATTTTGTCACATTATATTGACATATGTGAAAAAGTGTGGTACAATTTAGTCAACTAAAATTTATGGAGGACTTTACAATGAAGCTTTCAACTGCAAAGCGTCTTATGATGCTGGTGGTAGCGGTGCTTCTTGCTATGTCCGTATTCACTTTCGGTGTATGTGCCGAGACTGAAACGGGTGTTGCAGAGGATACCGTGTACGCCGAAACAACCGCGCCGGATGCAGACGGTGAATACACCGATGCTGTTGCTGACGAAGAGGAAAAGTCGGAAGACGGAGAGATCGTAGTCGATGCCGAGATAATTATGGCAACCGGCGATGCTGTCGACAACCTCTACACTGAAGAAACAGCCGAGGAAGATGCAGGCAGCAGATTCTTCGCAACCTATTGGGCGCTCATTCCGCCCGTTATCGCGATCGCACTCGCGCTTATAACGAAGGAGGTTTACTCCTCACTGTTCGTGGGTATCCTCGCAGGCGGTCTTCTTGCGACCAACTTCAGTCCGCTCGGTACCGTTGACGCTATCGTAGACGGCGGTCTTATAGCTGCAGTTTCCGATACCGCGGGTATCTTTGTGTTCCTTGTAATACTCGGTATAATTGTTGCGCTTATCAACAAGACCGGCGCGGCTGCCGCATTCGGTAATTGGGCGAAGACGCACATCAAGACTCGTGTAGGCGCACAGCTCGCTACGTTTATTCTCGGCGTGCTCATCTTCATCGACGACTACTTTAACTGCCTTACCGTAGGCTCTGTTATGCTTCCTGTTGCCGATGCACACAAGGTTTCCCGCGCAAAGCTCGCGTTCATTATCGACGCGACCGCGGCTCCTATCTGTATGATAGCTCCCATCTCCTCTTGGGCGGCTGCAGTTGCGGCTTACGCAGACGGAACCGGCTACAACGGTCTTGAGCTCTTCGTACGCGCTATCCCGTTCAACTACTACTCGCTTATGATGGTCCTCTTCGTAGTTCTTATGATCGTTCTGAAGGTTGACTTCGGTCCGATGAAGAAGCACGAGATGAACGCTATCGAAAAGGGCGACCTCTTCACTACCGGTGAATCTACCAACAGAGCAGAAGAGGAGCTTGAGGTTAACGAAAAGGGCAGAGTGATCGACCTTATTCTTCCTATCGTAGTGCTTATCGGTATCTGTGTATTCGCACTCGTTTACATCGGCGGCATCCTCTCCGGTGCTGATTTCATCACCGCGTTCGGCGATACCGATGCAACCGTAGGCTTGCCTTGGGGCGGTCTTGTAGCGCTCGTTATTACCATCATCTACCTCGTTTGCCGCCGTGTCGTTTCCTTCAAGGACGCTATGGCTTGCATCCCGAAGGGCTTTAAGGCGATGGTTCCCGCTATCACGATCCTCACCTTCGCAACCGCGCTTAAGAACATGACCTCTATGCTCGGTGCGGCAGAGTTCATCGAGGAGATTATGATCTACTCCGCAGAGGCGCTTTCGCTCTTCTTACCGGCAGTTGTATTCATAGTAGCTTGTCTGCTCGCATTCGCAACCGGTACCTCTTGGGGCACCTTCGGTATCCTTATCCCGATCGTTGCGGCTGTATTCCCGGATCCCGCAAGCCCGCTCTACTTCATCGGTATGTCCGCGTGCCTTGCAGGTGCAGTTTGCGGTGACCACTGCTCGCCTATTTCCGACACCACTATTATGTCGAGTGCAGGCGCTCGCTGCGATCACGTAAATCACGTATCCACACAGCTTCCTTACGCGATCTGCATCGCGCTCTGCTCGTTCGTCGCTTACCTCGTAGGCGGCCTTACACAGAACGGCTGGATCGGTCTTGCAGTTGCTGCAGTTGCTACCGTAGCTTTGGTAGTAGGTGCAAAGCTTGCCGGCAATTCGAAGGCTGAATAACTGAAATAGAAAGGCTCCGTCTTTGGGACGGGGCCTTTTTTGCGTTTAAACTCAAAATTTTTTAACATCTCGCGTGTCAAATTTTTATAATCCATTCACTGTTGTGCATAAAAAGGTCGAACTTTATTCACATTTGTCTGCTATAATTGAGTTAGAAAATACCGCGCCACGTCGCGGTTCGCGGAGGTTTTATGCTCGGTAATACAGACGATATCCGAAAGAAAACTGAAGAATACAATAAAAACGGAGCATCTTACGGAGGCGCTGCCGGCCGGCTTTCCTACGAAGCAATACAGACACGCACCTCGCTTATTTTGACACGTCTTGCTATCGGTACTGCGGTATGTCTTTTTCTTGGAACATTCGGTATACTTTGCGCTATCCTGATGTTCAACCTTGTAAGCGACAATCATTCGCTTTACCAAAGGGAGTCAAGTCTTCCCGATGCTGCAGTTAGCACAGTCAAAAGTGATAGCGGCTCGATTTTTGAAAACAACTCGGAGAACATTTCCGTTATACGTAACTCTGCGGCTGTTGAAAACGTAACCAAGGAGCAGGCGGAGCGTTACCGCGTGCCGACCGGCGTTATGGTACACGAGCTTGCCGAATACGGCTCGCTTTACGAGGCAGGGGTAATTCAGGGCGATATTATAGTCGAGTTTGACAGCGTGGCTATTACAGATGCACAGCAGCTCGGAGAGCTTATAAGCGACAGTCAGCAGAAGACGGTTTGCCTATGCGTTTACCGCAAGGGCGAGTACGTTAAGCTTTACGCAAGCTTTGATTGACTTTTAATAAAAAATCACCGCAGAGGTTTGACCTCTGCGGTTTTTTCTTATTCGCTTACAAGGCTCTTGTCGATAACGGGCTTGCCGTCTGCGTCGAGCAGGGGTGCGAGGCCGCCTGCGTGACCGTCGCGGTGCCAGAGATAGCATACGCCCGTTTTGCGGTCGACTATGATCTCGGTCGTGCCGAAGAATCCTTCGTTGTAGATAGATTCGAAACGCTTTTCCATTTTTTGTCCTTTCTCTTGCAAAGGGGGAGGGTACTCAGGCGCCGTAGCTCCACCTTACGGATTCATTAAAATCTTGCCAAGCGCGGAATTCTTGTCGATGATAACGACCTTGTCATCGCCCGTGAGGGAAGCCTTGAGCGCATCGAGTGCGCGGGTGAACTCATAGAAATCCTTTTTATCTTCGGTGTTGTAGGCTTCGGCTAAAAGGCGCATATATTCCTGCTCACCCTCTGCCTCGAGACGTGCCGCCTCTGCCTCTGCGTTGGAGATGATGATGTTAACTTCCTTGTCAACCTCGTTTCGTATTATGGAAGCCTCGTAGTTACCGTCCGCGGTGTACTTTTCCGCCATCTGATTGCGGTCGGATATCATTCTCGCGTAAACTGCCTCCTCGTTGCTTTGCGCGAGGTCAAAACGCTTGATACGCACGTCGAGTACGTTTATACCGTAGGTCTTGCAAAGCCCTGCCACCTCGGTGGTTATACCTGCGTAGATATCGTTTCTGCCGGATGCGTCCTCGGTGTTGATGATGTCGTCCTGCATAAGCGTACCCATGAGGTTTTTGAGGGAGTTATAGGTGACCGCATTAAGACGCGCCTCGGCCTCGGCGGTAGTGCCGAGCGAGCGGTAGAAGGTCACGGGATCCTCTATCTCCCAGATTATGTAGCTGTCGACGGTCATATTCTTCTTGTCGGAGGTTAATACCTCGGACGGGGGAATGTCGTAGATAAGCGTGGTGTCGGGGAAGGTGGTTACGTTGTCGATAAAGGGGATCTTGAAGTGAAGTCCTGCCTCGTCAGTTACGTTGACGATCTCGGAGAAGCGCATAAGACAAGCGTACTGATTTTCGGCTACGGTGTAGAAGGAGTTAAATCCGACGAACACGAGCAGCACGAGCAAAACAGCGGTGATTATTAAACTTTTTTTCATTTTCGCATCTCCTTTCATCAGTTATTGCCGGCGAAGTCGTCAAGCGGTAAAAGCTTCGAGGTGGAGCCGTTTGAAACGTCGACGTAAAGCGTTACACCGGGAAGCGTCTGCTCGATCATTTCGTAGTACATACGTATACGCGTTATCTCGGGATCCTTTGAGTATTCCTCGTACATAGCCTCAAAGCGGGCTACCTGCTTTACCGCCTCGTTGATACGGTTCTGCTTTAAATATTCTGCATTCTGGATAAGCTTGTCAGCCTGTGCCTGCGCCTCGGGAAGCTTACTGTTGCTGTATGCCTTCGCCTGATTTATCGCGGTTTCGGCACCCTGCTTTGCGGTTTCAACCGCCTTGAACGCCTCGACTACGGAGAGTGTCGGCGGTTCTGCGTCCTGAATTTTAATGTCGGAAAGTGTAAGTCCGATGTCATAGGTTGCGAGTATCTCGGTTACGAGCTCCTTGACGCGGATCTGGATGTCGGTCTTACCGTCGGTGAGCACCTGATCGACAGTCGCCGAGCCGACTACGGCGCGTATCTGCGACTGTATTAGGTTCTTAAGTATAACTTCAGGAGAGTGCGAATTGTAAAGATACTTTACGGGGTCGGAGATCTTGTATTCGATAAAGAAATCGACGTTTACGATGTTGTAGTCACCCGTAATCATTTTTGCTTCTTTTTCGATAGTATCGTAGCTCGAGCTACCCGTAGGATTGCTGCGGTAACCAAGCTCGATCTTCTGGTAGACGTTTACGTTGACCTTATGCACCTGCTGCAGTCCGAGCGGTAATTTAAAGTGCATACCTGCGCCGGTAACGTCTGTAACCTTGCCGAACGTCGTTACCACCGCCTGCTGCTTCTCGTCGACCGTGTACCAGCAGCTCGAGGCTACCGCGAGCACGAGTGCCACGGCAAGCGCGATAATTACGGTGCGCTTGAGCTTTTTGCCGTTAAAGCGCGGCTTTTTTATATTTGTATAGAACGTGTTGCCGCTTTGGGTGAAATTGTTCATTGTTGTACCTCCTGCATATTTCACGTCGGTGGTCGAATGAATTTGCCACGCAGTCGCGTGATTGTGTATATAGTATAGCGCACAATTGTGAATAGCGTATTACCAATTTGTGTAATGAGGGAAAATATTGCAGCTACGCGAGGTCAGCGAGGGTGGAAAGTGCGTTTGTTTCAGCGATGCAGGTGGCGTGCTCGGCAACGTACGCGCTTGCGGCGGGTGAGGTGAGCTTACGGCCGAAGGCGCGCATAGCGACGTTCAAGCGTTCGTATGACGGGTTGACGGCATTCGTGACGATAAGATAACACGCTCCGTCAGCGCCGCACCAAGCAGAGCTTTCGAGCGCTTGCGCGGCTGTGTCAGCGTGCGAGCAAGCGGCAAGGAGCGCGGACAAGGTAGGGAAGCGGTAGACCGCTTTTTGCCTTGTGTTCTTTGTCTGTGCTTCATCGCGTGCGAGCAGTCGGGTTATGTATATCTCCGCGCCGCCGTCGCGCGACGGGTAGAACTGTATAAATACCTTATCGCTTGACGCATCAAAGCCTGCGACACGCTTTACGTCGGAAAGCAGTGCGCGGAACACCCGACGCGTGTACGTATGCTCACCCTCAAGTGCGGCGCTGTCGAGGTTATACTTATCGAGTTCGCTTTTGGTGAGCATAAGCTTTAATTTTCCCGGGCTTATGAGGATATGTTCCATAGGTGTGTCCTTTCGCTTGTTGGTGTGTACTAATATTATAAGCGTAAAGCCCCAAAAAGGAAACCCCTAAATTATTGGAAACGCGCTTTCTTTGGAAGCGGTTTCCGCTTGCGTTATCCTCGCTGATTTCGCGGCTCGGGGAGATTGAAAAGAGAGGCGCCGGAAGAGAGTGAAAACCGGCGGCGCTTGAGCCGGCCGTCATCCTCCTCGAATCGTTTTCCCCGAGTGCGAAAGCGCGAGGATAAAACGAGCACACTCTCACAGGCGCCACACATTAAAAAACTCACAGGCGCCACACATTAAAAAATTAAAAATTTCTCGGAAAATTTCATAAAACCTCTTTTCATTAATAAAAATATATGATATAATGAATATAACTGTAGCTATACACAGAAAGGATATACACCGATATGACTTGGGAAGAACTCGAGAGCGCTTGCGCCTCCTGCCATAAATGCCCACTCGGCGACACGCGTACCAACTGCGTTTTCGGTACGGGAAACAAAAACGCCAGACTTATGTTCGTCGGCGAAGCGCCCGGCGAAAAGGAGGACCTGTCGGGAGTGCCGTTCGTCGGCGCGGCGGGTAAGCTGCTCGACCGCTTTTTGGAGGCTGTCGACATTCCCCGTGAGGACGTTTATATCGCGAATATATTGAAGTGCCGTCCGCCGAAGAACCGCGATCCGCTCCCCGCAGAGGAGGATGCGTGCATCGACTATCTTCGTGAGCAGATACAGCTTATTGATCCCGACCTTATCGTTTGCCTCGGACGCATCTCCGCGATGCGTCTTATAAAACCGGATTTCCGTATAACCAAGGAGCACGGCAATTGGTTCACCTATGAGGGTAAGCCGATTGCGGCTGTGTACCACCCTGCGGCGCTTCTTCGCGATCCTCGCCGCAAGGAGGAGATGCTCACGGATATGAAGATGATAAAGGCTCGCCTTGAGGCACAGGCAAAATGAAAATACTCATTATGATGACGGGCGGTACGATAAGCACCACCGCAAACAAAAACGGTCATCTCACCGCGAACGGCAAAAACACCGTTTCCTTTCTCACGAATACCTTCCTTGAGGGTGGCAATTACGACGTCGAGTTCGACTATCTCCACCCACTCAATATACTTTCGGAAAATATGACGTTCCCGCGTCTCAACGTGCTTCTCGATGCGTTCAAATCGATCGATCCGAACGCTTACGGCGCAATAATCGTCGCTCACGGAACGGACACGCTTGCGTACACGTCGAGCCTTCTCTCGCTCGCACTTGCAGGCTGGTCAAAGAGTCCGATCTTTCTCGTGTCGAGCGACCATACGCTCACAGACGAGCGCGCAAACGGTCACGATAATTTTAAAGCTGCCATCGAGCTTGCGCTTGACGGCTTCGGCGCAGGCGTGTACGTACCGTACCGCAACTCCGACGGCGTGACCTACCTTCATCACGGCGCGCATCTGCGGCAGTGCGACAACTTTACCGCTAACTTTTATTCGGCGGATATGTGCCCGTACAAAGAGGCGAAGCCGTACGAGGTGCAGGCACAGTTTCCGATAATAGATGTGCTGCCGAAGCTTTACGAGTGCATTATGATGATAGAGCCGTACGTTGGTATTGACTATTCGAACTATCTTCTTCCGCCGACTATCCGCGTAGTGCTTCACGGAAGCTCACATTCCTCAAGCGCGTGTGCAGAGCGCGCAGACACCACGGAGGCGTTTTCGAAGCGCTCGGTGATCTATCTTGCCAACGAGTGCAAAAGGCGCGGCATAGACCTATTTCTCTCGCCGCTGCCCGAAGCGATGCGAACCACACTCGGAACGTACGCCTCGACTGCCGATATATTAAAGAACGGCGCAAAGCCGATATTTTCGCTTACTAATGAAACTGCCTATATGAAGCTGGCGCTTGCGTATTCCCTCGGATATGAGGGCGATGAGGTACCCGCGTTCCTTGAGCGCGAGGTGGCAAGCGAAAAGCTTGAGGGCTGAAATTAAGGAGTGTTACACTTGGAAAAACTGAAATTCAGAGTTGTTGCCGAGCATCCGCTTTACGAGCGAGAACTCAAGCTCGAGCTTACGCACCTCGGTCTTGTCGAGGCGCCTGAGGGCTCGCGTGATTATCAGGTGCTCGCAGCGGAAGGTCTATGTGAGCCGCCCTCCCAGAGAAGACTCAAGGCGGCAGTCTTTATCGACTGCGGCCTCCTCAGCGTTGCTATGCCCGAGCAGGTGAAGGTGCTGCTGCTTAGCAGACCGTATTCGCTTGCCGAGCTTCGCCGCTTTATAAACGACGTCAAGGACGGCGTTGACGAGAACGAGTATGAGGAAAACTCGCTTGTTATCTCGAATGAAGATATGACTGTAAGCTTTGGCGACGTGGTTGTTAAGCTAACGCCGCGAGAGTTTGCGCTTCTCGAATACCTGCATGCAAGACCGGGTGAAACGGTCAGCCGTACGGAGCTTTTGCACAATCTGTGGAAGGATCAGAATGCGCGCGACACGAACGTCGTGGACGTATACGTGCGCTTCCTTCGCTCGAAGCTTGACGAGCCGCTCGGACTCAGGCTTATCCGCGCCGTACGCGGCGAGGGCTACGTTTACGCGTACGAAAACCCCAAGGGGGCGTGGGCAAAGGCAAAGCGCGAGGCAGCAAAAGAAGAAACATCAGACGAGGAAAATTAAATGAGCAACCATTACGACATATTAGTGCGCGACGTTCGCCGCGTAAGATTACCGAGCGGCACCACCGAGGTGTGCTGCATCGCTGTGAAGGACGGTAAGATAGCCGCTATACTTCCGCGTGACTGTGCGGACGCAACCGCAGAGCGTGTGGTGGACGGAACGGGCAAATACATAATTCCGGGTATGATCGACCTGCACGTGCATCTGCGAGATCCCGGCTTTGAGTACAAGGAGGACATAATCTCCGGCTCGCTTGCTGCGGCGGCAGGCGGTGTTACCTCTGTGTTCGCTATGCCGAACACAAAGCCGGTGCCGGATAGTCCCGAAACTCTCGCATACATTCATGAAAAGGCGAAGGGCGCCCACTGCCGTGTGTTCCCGCTCGCTTCGATAACGAAAAATATGGAGAGCGGCGAGCTTACCGATATTAAGGAGCTTGCGAAGTCGGGCGCGTACGCGTTCTCCGACGACGGCAAGCCCGTTATGACCTCGAAGCTTCTTTATGAGGCGATGAAGATAACGGCAGAGAACGATCTTCTTATTATGTCGCACTGTGAGGATATGTCGCTCGCAAAGGGCGGCGCTATCAACGAGGGCAAGATCTCGCGCCTTCTCGGACTCGGCGGCATACCGAACCTTGCCGAGGACGTTGCGACAGAGCGCGATATTATGATCGCCGAGGCGACGGGTGCGCGCCTTCACATTTGCCACGTTTCTACGCGCGGATCGCTTGAGATTATCCGCCGTGCGAAGGCTCGCGGTGTCAAAGTGACCTGCGAAACCTGTCCGCATTATTTCTCGCTCTCGGAAAACGACGTTATTTACTACGGCTCAAACGCCAAAATGAATCCGCCGCTTCGATCGGCTGACGACGTTCGCGCCGTAATCGAGGCGATAATCGACGGTACTGTCGACGCTATCTCCACCGACCACGCTCCGCACTCAGCAGAGGAGAAGGGAGCGGATATCGCAAAGGCGCTCAACGGCATAATCGGCGTGCAGACGTCGTTTATCGTAGCATACACAAATCTCGTTCAGACGGGACACATCACGCTCGCGAAGCTCATTGAGCTGATGAGCGTAAATCCTGCGCGTATCACGGAACTTGACAAGATGGGACTCGGCGGCATTGAGGTCGGCAACGAGGCGGATTTCGCGCTCGTTACGCTCGGCTGTGAGAATACTGTCACCAAGGAATCCCTTCGTGGCAAGTCCACAAATACTCCCTTCGTGGGTATGACCTTCGGCGCTCGCGTCGATGCGACGTATCTTCGTGGCAAGTGCGTGTTTGAGGCGTAAGGAAAACGAAGGAAACGCGGAGGAGTACGCGGAGGAGAAACGCGGCTTTTTTGAAAAAAAGCCTGGCAAAAAACTTTATAGGGCTTCGCCATTACAGAGTGTTCGCGTAAACTGTACCCAATCTCTCGGTAGTCGGGGCCCTGCCGACACCCGTGTCGGCATCCCAACGACCGTGTAACCAAAATCAAGCAGCTTCACATCTTTGGCGTTCCGTGAGTGCCGCCTTGCTTCGCTCGTCGGCAAAAGCAAGCGTATGCGGCACGCGAACGCGTGGCGCCGAGCGTAGCGACGCGCCCCGAGGCTTTGGCTAACTGTGGCGCACAGCGAAGCGAATGCGCCGACCACTTTCGTGGTGATTTCGCTATCTTGCGGTGACCGCTAAACAGTTGCCGGGGTGTCGGCACGGGTGCCGACGAGGTCCCTGGCTGGTTGTGGCGCGGTGCACAAGCACTCGGGCGCAATGTACGGAATCGAGAGCGATAGCCTTCGATTTTCCAGAGCCGAACAAGATGTAATGGCGAAGCCAAATTGAAGTTTTTGCGGAGCTTTTTTCAAAAAGCGACCGTATCCCCGTATCCCCATATAACCAAGAAAATTATATAAACCGAAAGGAAACAAATATCATGTCATTTGAACCGTTAATTGAAAAAATCAGAGCTAAGAACAACCCTACAGTAATGGGACTTGACCCTGTACTTGACTACATTCCCGAATACATCCGCGACAAGGCGGTAAAGGAATACGGCGACACGTTTAAGGCGGCAGGCGAGGCGATTTTTGAGTTCAACAAGGGACTCATTGACGCGGCAGCGGAGCTTGTACCTGCAGTAAAGCCTCAGTCGGCATTCTACGAGATGTACGGCATCGAGGGACTTATCGCTCTTGAAAAGACTATCGAGTACGCGAAGGCAGCAGGTCTTTACGTAATTCTCGACGTAAAGCGCAACGACATCGGCTCTACCGCTGAGGCATACGCGAAAGCGTTCATCGGCAAGACGGAGCTGTTCGGTTCTGCGGCACAGGCAACACCTGTTGACTGCGTGACGGTCAACCCGTATCTCGGCATTGACGGCGTAAAGCCGTTCATCGACATCGCGGCAGAGAATGACAAGTCTATGTTTATCCTCGTTAAGACCTCGAACAAGTCCTCGGGCGACTTCCAGGACCTCGAGATCGGCGACACCACGCTTTACCGCAATGTTGCGGCGAAGGTTGAGGAGTGGGGCGCACCCTACGTAAGCGAGTCCGGATACAGCCCGTGCGGCGCGGTTGTTGGCGCGACCTATCCGAAGCAGCTTACCGAGCTTCGTGCGGCTATGCCTCACACGTTCTTCCTCATCCCCGGCTACGGTGCGCAGGGCGGTGCAGCTAACGATATCGTAGGTGCGTTCGATAAGAACAAGTCGGGCGCTATCGTCAACTCCTCTCGCGCGCTTATGTGCGCATACAAGAAGGCAGGCGACGACGGAACAAACTTCAAGGCTTGCACTCGCGACGCGGTTATCGCTATGCGCGATGATATTAACTCGGTGCTGTAA
>JAZQZL010000003.1:0-83916 GCA_045634005.1 Candidatus Flemingiibacterium sp.
TTTCTTATTGCAAGTTGTTTTTGTTTGTGCTATAATAAAATTTGGAGTAATATTTAGTCAAAAAACAAGGAAGGGGGAATCCGCTTGAAAAATCACGAAAGCAGACGTATAGCTCCGGCAAACGCAAAGCCGTCCGGTACAATGCCTGCCAAAATCACAAAATCGCCTGCGGAAGCTCCCGTCACAGCCAAAAGATCAAACGGTGCTTCGATCTTAATAAAGCTGCTTCTCGCTATAGCCGTGCTTGTTTTGGCGGCAGTATTTGCGTCCTATCTGTTCGTTGACTATAATTTTGAATACAAAAGCACACCGCTGCCCGTCACGGCATCCGCCGCTGAGCTTTCCATAACCGAGGGGCATCTCACCGAGGACGATATACCTCCGCCTCCCTACGTACCCGTTTACTACGATTTTACACAGCCCGTGCCGGAAAGCGCACCCGTAAGCTTTGAATACTTCAACAACACCGTATTCATCGGCGACTCGCGTACAAAGGGTCTGCTTATGTTTACGGATATAAAGCCGTACGATTTCTCATCGGTAGGACTTAACGTTTCCTCACTTAGCACGCAGGCATTTATCCGTATGCGCGACGAGAACAACGAGCTTCAGTCCTACACCCTTTTCGAGGCGCTTGAGCGCGAGGAAGGCAAATACAAGGCGATATACGTAGCCACCGGTCTTAACGAGCTTGGTTGGTCTGCCGACGGCTATATGGCCGCGTTCGACACGTTCATCAAAAACATTCGCGCGATCACGGACGTACCGATATACGTTCAACTGATAATGCCCGTTACAACGTATTCATCGGAAACCACGAAGTACGGCATTACGAACGAAAAGTGTGTGATATTCAACGAGCTTCTGCGTGAATACGTAGCACAGAACGAGCTCTTTATGCTCGATCCGCTCTCCCTTTTCACGCTCGAGGACGGAACGCTCTCGCCCGACCATTCGGCAGACGGCATACACCTTAACCGCGCATCGTGTGCGATACTCGCAGAATACTACAGAGCACATATCGTCGATATAAATTATTACGACAACACACGTCCTGCCGCCAAAGAAGCCGCCGATAATACCGAGCAATAAAGACATTCCCTTGAAACGACCTCCGGGTTATTTCAAGGGAATATTTTTACCTTCTTGAATCAAGGTAATTCTGAAGTATTATCTGTGCAGACAGCGTGTCGACAGCCGCCTTGCGCTTTTTTCCGCGCGTGTCGGTAAAATTGAGTATCTGATGTGCCGCCATCGTGCTGCAACGCTCGTCAAACATCTCGATAGGAAGGCCCGTAGCGTCGCCGAGAAGCTTTGCAAACTCCTTCGCATGTTCCGCACGCGGTCCGAGTGTGCCGTTCATATTGATAGGAAGTCCAACGACTATCTTCGAAACGCCGTGCTCCTTCGCCTTCTCCGCAACAAGCTCAACAGTCTTTGGCATATAGTTAGAGTTAACGTAGCCTATTCCGTTTGCAAGCATACCGAGAAGATCGCTCACCGCAAGTCCCGTGCGCTGATCTCCGAAGTCAACGCCTAAAATTCTTTCTGCCATTACAGTATAATTCCGTTCCTTTCAATAAATGCTTCGACCTGACGCGTCGTCGGAAGCGAGGTTGATGCGCCATCGCGACTTACCACGATAGCTCCCACTGCGTTCGCATATTTAACCGCACGGTAAATGTCACCCGTTTTAAGATACTCAAGCGTAAGCGCCGCTGTAAACGCATCACCTGCCGCCGTCGTATCCACAACGTCGGTTTCATACGCCGAAATAAGGCGCGACATCTTGCCGTCGTGCACGTATGCACCGCGTGCACCGAGCTTTATAACAACGTATTTCGTATCAACGCGCTGCATAAGCTTGTCAGCCGCACGAAGACACTCCGTAGCATTCGTCGGCATAATTCCCGTCAAGGCAAAGGTTTCGCTCTCGTTGGGAGAGATGACCTCGAGCGGTCCGAGCAGATCGATCGGCCAATCGGGTCTGGTAGCGCCCGTGTCAAGGAACACGGGAATATTTCTCATCTTAGCGAATTTCGTTGCCGCGATAACCGCCTCATCAGGTATCTCCATCTGCACAAACACGGCGTCGGGAATACAGGTCAGCGCGTCCTCAACGTCGTCCGAGCAAAGGTTGTTGTTTGCACCGGGGTACACAATGATGCGATTTGCACCGTTCTCCTCGACTATTATCGAAGCAAGTCCCGTTGCAGCCGCGCGGTCGTTTTGGAGGAAGCGAACGTCAATACCCTCGTCAACATACAGCGAGCGAAGCTTCTGCGCGTTCGCATCACTTCCAAGTCTTGCACAGAACACACTGTCCGCACCAAGTCGGGCAAGCGCAAGCGCCGCGTTAGCTCCTTTGCCACCCGGAACGTATGAATATCCGCGCGGCTCTATCACAGTCTGACCTGCCTGAGGTAGCTTACCGACCTTCATTATGAAGTCGAGATTAGCAGAGCTTACAACAAGGATTCTTTTTTTCATATTCGCCCTCTCCGAAAATTTGAATTAATATTCGTAGGTGTTGCCCTTATCGGTAATGGTTACGTGGTTCTTACCGTCAGCAGATGCCTCACAGCGTCCGACGATCTTTGCCTCAACTCCGAACTTCTTTGCAGTGTCGATCATAAACTGTGCGTCAGCCGCATCGCAGTAAAGCTCCATTCTGTGACCCATATTGAATACCTGGTACATCTCCTTGTCGCCGATGTCTGCGTTCTTCCAGATAGCAGCGAAAAGCGGAGGAGTATCAAAGAGGTTGTCCTTGATGTAGTGAATGCCTGCGCCGAAGTTCTTGCACTTCGCCTGTCCGCCGCCCGTGCAGTGGATCATACCGTGAACCGCAGAACGCTTTTCGTCAAGGATAGCCTTGATGATAGGAGCGTAGGTACGGGTAGGCGAAAGGATCGCGTCAACGACGGAAACGTCGGTGCCGGGAAGAATATCGTTTACGCCGTAGCTGCCGCAGTAAACCTTCGACTCGTCGATAGTGTTCGAGTAGGTTTCGGGATACTTTGCCGCATACTCGTGGGAGAGCATAAGGTGACGTGCCGCGGTAAGACCGTTACTGCCCATACCTGCGTTGTACGCCTTCTCATAGCTTGCCTGACCGTAGGAGGCAAAGCCCACGATAACGTCGCCGGGCTTTATATTGTCGCAGTCGATAACGTCGCTGCGCTTCATTCTTACGAAGAAGGTGGAGTCAACGATAAGAGTGTTGACAAGGTCTCCAACGTCTGCAGTTTCGCCGCCGGACATAGTAATACCGACACCGTAAGTACCGAGCATCTCGCAGAATTCGGTGTAACCGTCGATAACAGCCTTGATAGCCTCGCCGTTTACACGGTGAGCGTTACGTCCGATGGTGTTCGAGAGAACGAAGCCGTCGGTAGCACCGATACAAAGAAGGTCGTCAAGGTTCATTACAACGGAGTCCTGCGCAACGTTGTAGAATGCGGAAAGATCGCCCGTTTCCTTGTACTTTATGTATGCAAGCGAGGACTTGGTACCCGCACCGTCAGCGTGCATAGCCGCACAGTAATCGGGATCACCGCAGGGATCGGGAATGATCTTGCAGAATGCACCGGCGAATACGCCCTTATCCTGCTTCGAAATTGCACTGTGTACCTCGTCCTTGGTGGCGGAAACGCCACGCGATAAATATGCGTCAGACATTTTGTTTTCTCCTTGTGTTGATGTATTTTGATATTTGTTTTTTACAATTCAATCTCCTGCGCCGCCGTTGAATTGGGGTAGCAGGTAACGTCGAGGATTCGCTGATTCGTGCTTCCGCGGAACCTTAAGTTAAGGTCGCGCTTTGCATCGACGTAGCGTCCGTCGACAAGATAGTTCG
This sequence comes from Candidatus Flemingiibacterium sp., assembly GCA_045634005.1. GTDB lineage: Bacteria > Bacillota > Clostridia > Oscillospirales > CAG-272 > Flemingiibacterium. Next base: position 3,860 of record JAZQZL010000003.1, read on the forward strand.
TTTGTGAGAGCAGCTCGTGCACCGACGGCTCGGTTTCGCATTTTTTGAGAAGATGCTCGTACGTAAAGCCGCTGTAGGTCATTATATCAAGCCCGCGCTCACGCGCCTTTTTAGCGATTACCGCAAGCTCGTGTCCCCACATAAACGGCTCACCGCCGCTGAAGGTGATACCCTTTATAAGCGGATTCTTCTGTATGTCCGCCCAAAGCTTTGCGGTTGTCGTAGTCTTGCCTCCGCCGTACGCGTGCGACTCGGGGTTGTGGCAATTATAACATTTATGCGGACAGCCCTGCACGAATATAACGTAGCGTAGCTGCGGTCCGTCGACTATCGATTCTCTGACCACACCGAAAAGGCGTATGGGCAGATCCTCAATAGGCTCATCTGTATTAAAATTCCGTCTTAACATAGTTTCTATTCGCTATCCTTATATCTTTTCTTTGTGAGCATCACGACAACGATCACCGTCATAGCAACGACAAGAACGCCGAGCGCAACGGGAAGATACGCACCGTAGTCGATGCCGGTGTCGTAATCTGCTTTTTTCTCACGCATTTTTTCTATGACCTTCACAAGCGATTCGCTGTTGTACTCGCTCGACAAGCCGTCTATACTCTTTATCTTGAGAGTAGCCCCCGACACGCTCGTGCCGCCGACAAATATCTGCAAGCTCTCGGTGTTTTTAGCCGCTTTGAAGGCGTCTGTATCAACGTATACCGTCGTCCATTCTCCGACATCAATCACTGCGGTAGATTCGAATCGCTCATTTTCGCCCTTCAAAATGATCTTAACGGTAACGGAAGAAAGCGACGTCGGCGAAATGTCATCAACCTTAAGCGTGATTGCAAGAGTGGGTGTAATTGTCAAATCTTCAGTAATATCAAAATTGTGACCAATACCGAGCCAAGAGGCACTTGAAGCGTCAGCATAGCAGGATGCGTCAAGCACTACGCTTAGCACGTTTCCGCCGTCACTCGCAACACGGAGCTCACGGCTGTAATAATTCGGCGAAAGTCCGCCTATACTCGAAACACCGTCGAAACGGTAGTAGCTGAACGTACCGAGAGTATCCGACGGCAATACAGAGTTTGCCGATTCAAGCACAAGCCTATATTGCGGTATTTTACTTGCGTCAAAGCCGTCGACGACCTCGGAGAAATCCTTTATACCAAGCTCCGTTTTGACTACGCTTTCAATCGCATACATCTCAGTCGTGTACATATAGCGCGCGCTGTCGACTATCTCGTCGGCACGCGAGCCCGTTGCCGCAATATACGCATCAATATAGTCGCAGAACAGTGCGCCGTACGCGCCGAGGACGTAATTTGTAACGTTGTCTACCTTACGGCTGGCAAACGCGAAATACGTGTGGTCGATAAATATAAGATGCTTATCCTCTGCGCCGTTATTGCAAAGCAGCTCACGAACCTTGTAGCTGTTGTCAACGCTTACGTACTCGCACGAGCGTCCGGCAGCGCGGTAAACGTTTTCGATCGTCAACTCCCACGGGAACTGTCCGTACTGTGCCGTTTCGGCGATAAGCGCCGGGAGATAAAGGTCAAGTCCGATTTCTCCGTCGCTTATATGTACGTCTGAGGTGTATAGGTCTGAAAGTGAAACGTAAAGCTTAACCTTCGAATTCGCCTCTACAAGAGCAAAATACAAGGTCCTCATACTGCTTGCGGTGTTTTCAACCATTTCGGCAAGCGAGCTCTGCCCTTCGGCGATATTCTCGCCCTCGCCGTATACAACACCGACTATTTTTCCGTCTGCCACCCAATTTTCGGCTATGTACGCACCTATCGCGGCGATATAGTCACCACCGTCCTTGTAACGTACAGCCTTGGAATAATCGACGTAGTCGTCCTCGGCATAAAAAGAATCAAGCCGCTCACTTTCGGTGATCTTCCAATTATAGAGGCGCAATAATACCTGCACGCCGTCAGCGTTCAGAACGTCGATCTTTGCAGACAAGGCGTCAAGATATTTGCCGTCAAAATAGTATGCCTCGCCGCGGTAAACGTAAGGCTCTGCCTCACTTTTTTGCACAAACAGTTTTTCTGTGTCAAGCTCAAGCAACGTAAGCGTTGCCCCGACATCGCCCACAACAGATATATCGTTAGCGGAAAAGCCCTTTGCATCAACAGTAAGTTCGGCAGTCTTTTCAGCTATTTTGTCTGCATTCTGTATGTAAAACGGCGGACAGATAAGACTGTATTCACCGTTCTCTCCAACCGAAACCGCAAGGAAGCGTGTTGTAATATCATATTCTCCGTCACGCGGCAGAGTCCACGAAAGCTCAAAGCGCGTTGTCATCTGCGTCTTGACCAAAGGAACCAGCTTTGACAGCTCCAACGTGCTCGGAAGCGTCTGTGTTACGTGAGGAAATATCGCGATATATCCGTTTCTGTTATTTATTGCCGTTTCGCGATCGACCTCTCCCGAAAATTTAACCGTCGAACGATCGTCGCTTACAGTACACGATGTAAGCTTTCCGCAGGTATCGTATTCCGTCGCCTCATAGGCGCTTACCGCGTTGATCGAGATTATCTCAACGCCTCCCGCCGCAGAATTGAATATCAGCTTTATACTGCGAAGCTGTGCGGCATCGCCGACAAATATGTAATAGTCACGGACATCGGAATTAGGCTCAAGCGGAACCGTTACTATTTTGTCCTCGGTAGTTACCTGTGAATCAGAGGTGGAATAGTGAAGTGTGAGCGTGTCGCTCTCGGTATAGTTCGCAAGGCGTATACGCAGGCAGTTGAGCGCGCACTCATGCTGCGGCGCAAATACCGTCGCTTCGAGCGAAAGCATCCCACCCGCATCGGACACTATGGATATTTTGGACTTGTCGTCAGCGAGCGTTGCAGATCCGCCCTCAACCTTATATGTGTCGAATAAGTATCTGTCCGTCATATCGCGATCGACGGGATCGGATACGCAGATGTCGTCTACGTAAAAGCGCTCAACACCGCTTGTGCTGATCGACGTATCTGTCGCCAACGCTATCTCTGCCCTTATTATGCTGTCACGGGCATCCCACGATCCGATATACGCCTCAACGTTGGTCCATTTGCCGCCGTCGATGATCTCAAGATGCTCGGTGCTCTCTCCGCTTGCCGAAACAAGCGTAAGGCGCGCAAGAAATACTGCATTTTCATCGGTTGCAATTTTGGGGACGTAAATATCAAACGACATCGCGAGATATTCGCTAAGATCAAGCGGTTCGCTGAAATCAGCAACGGTAGCGCGCAAAGAATCACGCGAAACGTATTTTCCGACAACCTCAAGGCAGGAGCGTTTATAGGTTTGTCCTTCCTGCTCCCACGAAAAGTCTGACAGTCCGACCGCAGCAACGTTATCGCCCGGCAGCCACGACACTTTATCCCCGCCGGAAAATCCGGAAATTATACGTGCTTCGTCCGCCGAGACCGACACGGCGCAGGCTACAGCTATCAAAAAAGTGCAGAAAAGCACAGCGGCAAGCTTAAAAAAACCAAGCGCATTTATCCTGCTTTGCAAATCGTGCACCGCCCTTCTCACAAATTTCAGGGAACCTAACACACCCTAAAGTGCGTAAAGTCACATCTTAATGAGTATACTTATGTTTATTATATCATTTATATTTACAAAATGCAATTGTTTTTTTGATTTTCCTCCAAAAAATACGGGGCATTATATATTTTTTCGATAGGTGTTGCAAAATTGTTTTTTTTGTGGTACAATTAGTGTAATTATGCTACTGTCACAAGGAGGAACGCATATGCCAATTAAAATACCCGCCGGCCTTCCAGCGGCGCAGACGCTTGAAGAGGAAAACATTTTCGTAATGAGCGAATTCCGGGCAGAGCATCAGGATATCCGTCCGCTTAAAATTGCGGTGCTTAACCTTATGCCCACCAAAATAACCACCGAAACACAGCTCATCCGCCTGCTTTCCAACAGTTCCCTGCAGATAAAGATCACCCTTCTCCAAACGGCAACTCACCGCTCAACGCACACAGCCAAGGAGCATATGGAGGCGTTCTATAAGAATTTCGACGATATCCGCAGCGAAAACTTTGACGGACTTATCATCACGGGCGCGCCTGTCGAAAATCTCGATTTCCACGACGTTACGTACTGGGACGAGCTTTGTGACATTATGGAATGGTCTAAAACGCACGTATTCTCTACTCTGCACATCTGCTGGGCGGCTCAGGCAGGACTTTATTACCACTACGGCGTAAAAAAGCATCCGCTTGACAAGAAGATGTTCGGCGTTTTCGAGCATTACGCTCTGCGCCCGAATCACCCGATCGTGCGCGGCTTTGACGAGATATTCTATGCACCTCATTCGCGTCATACCGGCATCGCAGAGTCGGAGATAACGAGAGTTCCCGATATCGAGCTTATTTCAAGGAGCGATATTGCAGGTCCTTATATCGTCGCCGCCAAGAATGCGCGTATGCTGTTTGTCACCGGCCACTCGGAGTACGACTACGACACGCTTTCGAAGGAATATTTCCGCGACGTTGATAAGGGACTTCCAATCGACATTCCGTACAATTATTTCCCCAATAACGATCCGCAACGCCGTCCGCCGAACGTTTGGAGAGGTCACGCAAATCTTTTGTTCTCAAACTGGCTCAACTATTTTGTTTACCAGAACACACCGTACGATCTCGACGATCTTTCGAAGGCGTAAATAATTTTTGTCACAGCGCAAACACTAATACCGCGAGCAAATGCTCGCGGTATTTTTACTTGGAGATGATAGCGTGAAAGTTTATTTAGCGTAAGCGTAAAATAACTGTTCACGCACCGAAATCCAAATTAAAAATGGGTCCCATCCCATTTTTGTTTGCAAAGCAAACACATTTGAATTTCACCGAATATTTGTGCCGCCGCTATGGCGGCGGAATGGAGATTAAAATGGACAAAAATGAAGTACTCCTTCAGGAAATCTATAAAAACACCACAATGGGCGGAGATTCGATAATCGATCTGATGGACAAAACCTCAAACTCCGAAATGCGTGCAGAAATGACGCGTGAGCTCGAACGCTACCGAGAATATTCAAGCCGAGCAGCAAATCTGCTTGCCGAGCGCGGACTCAAGCCGGAGGCGCCCGGTATTATGGCAAAGGCAGGCTCGAAGATGGGTATGGCATTCAACACTATGCTCGATACCACGACCTCGCACATCGCGGAAATGATGATAAACGGCGCAACTATGGGCATCATCAACATCGAAAAGCAACTTAATGCAAACGAGCCTACCGGCGAGGCACGAAAGCTTGCCGAGGAGATACTCGATTTCGAAAAAAGCACCGCTGACAATTTAGCAAGATTTTTGTAAGACAGAAGACGGCGGCACCGCAGTACTGCGAGCGCCGCCTTTTCTTTATTTTTTTGCCGCAAGTCTTCGTCTTGCAAGCGCTGTAGGACTGTTCTTGCCCTCGCCGATACGCACACGCCTACCCTTGCCTATCACGCCCCCAAGCACACACACACCGACAAAAGCCGCCCACACGCCAAGCTTTAAGAGCATCGCAGCAGCTCCGCCGTCCGTACTGATAAACAGTGATACCGCCAGCATAAGAAGCGCGTACATACAGCCGCCGACAAGCGCCGACGTCAGCCGATGCCCTCCGTCAAATCTGACCGCTGATATACCAACTCCAAGCGCCGCCAATAAAAGTGCAACGTACGAAAGCATATCGGCAATCTTCCTAGGCTCACCAAACACCAGTGAAACGCCTGTAAATACAGCCACGAGCACAAGCGTTGATATGATCCCTACAACCATACCCTTAACCCCGGCCATAAGCACAAGCCCCACACCGAACTCTCCTGCAGTATCTTTTCTTTGCAAAAAAATCCCTCCCGAAACATAGATCGTTTGCTAATCTATATGACGGGAGGGATCTATTTATGTCAGCAATCCTCTGCCTTCACGTCAACGCTCTTGATGGCGTTTCTGAGAATGCGGATCTTCGTACCGTCGCGACCGGTTTCGATCATAACGGTTTCTTCCTTGATGCTGATTACCTTGCCGATGATACCGCCGATAGTGGTGATCTCATCGCCAACCGCAAGAGAGTTTCGCATATCGTTCGTTGCCTTCTCCTGCTTCTTTTGGGGTCTGTACATAAAGAAGTAGAATACCGCAACCATAACGACGAGCATTATGATAGTGGTAACACCCTGACTGCCAAACATTCCTGCAGTGGTTTCGGTAGCTGCGCCGGCATCAGCCGTAAGAAATAAATTAAGCATAAAAACCTCCGAAATATTTATTATCCAAATCATTATACCCTATTATCAAAGTAAATGCAATAGGAAATTGTAAATTTATGCACGTTTTTTTAACTACTTGCTCTCGTAGCTGCGTTTTGAGGCGATATGTACCGCGACTATACCTAAAGCTGAAATTATAGTGCTGAGTATACACACCGCAGGCGGCACGTCGCCGAGCTCATCGCAAACGAGCGCGAAAGCGTTGAAGCCACAGTGAAGCAGCATGGATGCAAGAAGCGATCTATACTTTTCAAGCACCCACGCAAGCAAAAATCCGAGCAGCGACGCATATATGAATGCAATTACCGTTCCGTGCACCGCGCCGAACACGGCAGCGGATATTATCATAGCTGCAAAAGGCGGTATCGCGCGCTTCAGACGCGTATAGAGAAGTCCGCGAAAAACGGTTTCCTCAAGTATCGGCGCAACGATCACCGTCATAAGAAACGTCAGCCACGGTGCCACGTCAAAAATCAGCTCGGACTGCATCATCTGTGCGTTCCACCAGCTCTCCGGGAACGGTATAAGCGGTAGTATAAATGACACAGAAAGGTTAAGCGCAGCGCCGAGGAATATCATACCGAAGCACGGCAAAACAGGCATTTTGGCAAGACAAATTTCGCGAAATACGTTTTTCTTCCTAAGCAAAAATATAAGCACATAGGTAAGAAGCGTAAAGACACCTGCAACCACCGTCAGATGCACCGCGTGCTCAAGAAGCCACACAGCCGTACTCTCGGTAGCCTCAAGCGAAATCTCCAGCACCGTATCGAGCACAGCCTCAAACGAGTCTGCTCTAACCTCTGCAATCGCATTCGCAGCCCGCCCCCACATAAGCGCCGCCACTGCCAAAGACACGCTCACCGTCGCGGTCATACTAACGGCAATCTGCCACCACATATAGATACCGAAATACATAAGGGCAGCGCCAATAGCCGCATCTGCTTTCTTCATCGCAATTTCCTCCTCGCCGGGCAAAATACTCTATTAAAGAATTATACATTACCCTACGAAAAAAATAAACCCTTGATTTGTAAATATTATGCTTTATGAAAATTTACAATAAACGGATGTACTTTTTCCGCACTTTGTGATATACTTGTGCTATAAGAAAAACTGACGAGGTCACGACAATGCCAAATGAAAAAATAACCGAGCTGTTTGAGGACGTATTAAAGCGCCGCACGCTCAAAAAGGCCGTGTTTTCAAAAGCCGAAAACAAAAGCACCCAAAAAGAGGTCGCCTCGCTGACCAAAAAGAGCGATGGTACCGTGTATATTATGGCCGAACGCTTCACAAAGGACAACAAGACCTTTCGCCGCAATCTTCCGCTTGACAGCGCGGAGCTTTGCCGTATGGCGCTTGAGGACTATAAGCAGGTCAACGTGATAACCACCGCAGGTGAGGCTGAAATAAAGCGCTCGAAGTCAGGCACGGTGCACGTATCCGACAAGCGAATGTCGGGTGCAGTAGCCGCAGAGGTAAATGCGGAAGGCAAAAAATACATCCTCGACACCGCGCGTGATATCGGCTTTCTGCGCGAGCTTGGCATATCCGACGCAAACGGACGCATACACGATAAAAAGCAGGCAAAGTTCCGTCAGATCAACCGCTTTCTCGAAATCGTGCGCGACGTCGAGGATAAGCTCCCAACGGACAAGCCTGCGGTCATATACGACCTTTGCTGCGGCAAGAGTTATCTCACCTTTGCGGTGTACTACTATTTTTCCGTGCTTAAGAAAAAGGATATCCGTATGTACGGAGTTGATCTGAAGGCGGACGTTATTGAGTACTGTAATACCGTTGCAAAAAGGCAGAATTTCGAGCATCTTAAATTCGTCAGCGGTAATATTAACGAGTACGTGCCACCCGAGCATCCCGATATGGTGATCTCCCTTCACGCCTGTGATATTGCGACTGATATCGTACTCGCGAACGCTATAAAATGGGGGGCGGGAATCATTCTTTCAACGCCCTGCTGTCACCACGAAATGTCAAAGCAGCTCTCCGAAAAGATCGCCTGTGCAACGCTCAAGAGCGAGCTTTCGTTTATACTCGATCACCCGATTTTAAAGCAAAAGCTTTGTGATGCCGCTACAGATGCGCTTCGTGTGAAGCGCCTTGAATCCGTCGGCTACAATACGACCACGCTCGAGCTTATAGATCCCGACGACACACCTAAAAATCTTATGATACGTGCGACAAAAAACAGTAAGATGAACGCCGAAAAATGTAAAGCAGCACTTGCCGACTACAAGCGCATTTGCGCTTCTCTTGGCGTGTCACCGTACCTTGATAAGCTGATATGTGAAAATGAAAAATAAGCCTTCTGTATTGGAAAAAATAACGCTTGTCGCGGCAGGGCTTGTAGCTTCCTACTATTTTGTGTACCTCGTGCTATGCTTTATCGGAGTAGAGGCGCTGAAAATGGCGCCTTACGCGCTTTTGGCGATAGCGTGCACAAGCCTGCCCATAGTCCTGTGCAAGCAGCTGAAGCGACTGCTCGGACGGCTTTTTAAACCGCTTCACGTAATATTCACCGCTCTTCTGTGTCTGTACGCCGTAAGCGTTGTTGCCTTTTGGATATTTATAGGTGTAAATGCTCAAAAAACGCCTGAACACTACGTCGCGAAGTACTCGGCTGAATACGACACGGGCGCTGACACAGTCGTGCTTGTTTTCGGCGCTCACACAAAAGGTATGACGCCAAGCACAGCACTAAAGAACCGTCTTTATGCTGCCTACAAGCTTTTAATCGCCCTGCCTGATGCGGTATGCGTTGTGAGCGGAGCGAAGGGTGTTAATGAAACAGTCGCGGAATGTGAAGCTATGCGCGGATATCTTACGGACCTCGGCATATCCGAGGAGCGAATTATAATGGAGAGCGAGGCGCGCTCCACAAGCGAAAACGTACGCTTCACCAAGACGCTTCTTCTGGAGCTTGGTATATCCGACAAGCGGATAATCGGCGTTTCAACCGCGTTCCATCTGCCACGCATCGAGATCTTATCGGAGCGCTACGGCTTGGCGATGGATACGTGCGGTGCACCTTCTCCGAGCGCACTGCATTACTATACCAGTATGATACGTGAATACCTGTCCTACATCAAGATGATGCTTTTTGATAAGGCTATATTTATTGATCTGATAGGCGGATAAAAAAAGCCCTTTGACGTAACGTCAAAGGGCTCAATTTTTTATTGTCTGTACTGCGGCGGATATCTCGTTTGTGCCGACTGCATCTGCTGCGTACGCATCATTTCCTGACGGTGGCGCATCGCCGCCTCACGGCGCTTCTTTCTGATGTATCTCGCTCGCAGATAAAGCGCACCGTACGCACCTACTGCAAGGATAACGAGTATCAAAAGCACCACGAATATCCAGCCTATGACGCCCATCGGACGTTTCACCTGAAGCGTTACGTACTCAAGTCTGATGCCGTACTCGCCAATCACGTTGTCGCTGTCCGCGTTGCTTACCCACAGCTTCATAAGATCAAGCTCTCCGTCGGTTTTTAACGAAAAATCCTTGATATCAAAGCTTATATCGTTCCAAACGTTCGGCTTTACGGTAACAACGCTTTCATACACCGCGCCGACCTCGTCGCCATAGGCGTTATCCTGCAGACGGAGCATAAGATTCATCGTGCCGACGTCAGCGGGAGTAGCGACCATAACACGCAAGGTGATATAGTGCGCCTTCTTAAGCACGTCTTCAGCAAATACAGAGTTGCCTATTCCCGTATAACCGTTCGGTATATCGGGAAGCTTCGCATAAAGCATCGTTTCCGAGGCATCTTCGAAGGAACGAAGCTCAACGTACTGCGCGCCGTCCGTGGGGTAGAAATCGCACAGTCGTCCATCGGTAAGGTCAAAAAGCACCTTTCCCTTGTATCCGCGCTTATAATCCTCTGGCGCTATGACATTTCCCTCAAACACCGTGCGTTCGTTAAACTGCTTATACTTAACGTTTTCCGGCATAAATATTCCAAACGCGCCCGAGCCTACGGTATTCTTTACAAACGCCGTTACAGCCTCGCTGTTTTGCGTATCTATAAGCGAAAATACGTTGTATATGGGCTTCTTGGCAAGAGGCTCGACCGTGGTGTCGGGAGCATTCGTCCAAAGCCCGTAATACTGAGTTTCTGCCGAATGGTCCACGTGACGGTGGTAAATAAATGCGTCAATGTCCTCGTTCTGCTCTACAGAGTAATATGCAAGTGCATACGCCGCCGCCTGAAGCGTCATAGATTCATCGCTCGACGGATCGCCTGACAGACCGAACTCGCCGATTATTATGCTTCTTATCGCAGAATCGTAAAGAAGCGGCTCCTCGGACATGTAACGCGTAAGTGTACCAAGATTTTTCATCGTTATAAACGGCGTTTCAAAGTCGTTGGTTGCATATTCATCATTCCAGAAATCGGTAAGACCGGGAGATGACGGATGCGGATTTATAGAAAGGCCCCACGGTATATCACCCGAGCTTTTGATAACCGCGGCAAAGCTGTCGAGAAAATCCTTTGCGGGATAATCCTGAAGTGAATTTGCATTGGCAGACATATCACTTGCCGCAGCGGTAAAATTATTGCCAAGCGAAATATATACGCGCCCGTTTGCGTAGTGCGACGTCATCGCGGTGTAAGCCACGCGAAACGCCGTACAGTACGAATAGATATAGTTAGTGAGCGACGCGTTGCCGGCGTTGTTCCACACGCGGTTCGAGTTCACCTCAAAGCCCATTATAAACGCGGGCACAAAGCCGTATGCGCGGTCCTCACGGGTATATCTCGACGCGAGATAATCCATAACCGCCTGGAAGGACTTCATTGCTGTTTCGTTCCCCGTATTAAGCGCGTAAAGCGTTGCTTCGGGAGAGATTCCCTCGCAGTAAAGGCTCGCAATATTCGGGTGTGCGTTTTCAGCCTTTGCGGTAAGTATGATATTAAAATATACGTTTATGCCTGCATCGGTGTAAGTTTTTACCTTGTGGTCGAGCAGCGCTATCTTCGCTCTGTCAATATAATAAGTCTGACCGTTATAAACAAACGACTGCGCAGCATCAGAGCCTTCACCATGTAGATACTCGTTGATCGCTACGTTTACAACCGTATGCGAAACTCCAAGCTGCTGTGCATCGGTAAACGTCTGTATCTGAAGTCCCTTTTTGCTCGGGCGTTCGGGATACGCCTCGGTGTTACTTGCGAGCGCAGAAATATTTTCAACGTATTTTGCCTTCGTGATTATGTTGTACGTTCCGTCGTCAGCCTTTTCCGCAACAACAAACTTCGAATACAGTCTTGTCGTATTGCCGTTATAGAAGGGGAGCTTTACAGTCGTTTTTTCTGCAAGCTTAAACTCCTTGACGGGCTCCATCGAATTTATCGCAGAGGTCGACTCGTACGGTAAAAGCTCAAAGATATACAACGTAGCAGGCTTGTTCGCCTTAACGTATTCTTTGCTCACCGATATTTCTATCGCTACCTCACTTTTACTCTTGGTAAGCTCAACCGAGGTAATCTCTCCGGCGTCCTGCGTACCGGCGCTCACTACGCCTGTAAGAAGTACAAGTGAGAGCATCGCCGCAGCTATGACAAATGCCGCCTTAAGATGATTTTTTACGTTATATTTCATACACTGCCCTCCAAGTCGTATCAAAGCCGACTGTTATACTTTAATATATTGTAACACAATCCGACAAAAAAAGCAACGGATAATTTGTTAATAGAATGATTTTACAGCATAATATATCCGCTCAAAACAAAAAGGCTGCCCTTCGGCAGCCAATTTTGCTTCTTTGCTTTGAGAGATTAGAGCTGTTCCTTAACCTTGGAGCTCTTGCCCACACGGTCACGGAGATAGTAAAGCTTCGCACGGCGAACCTTACCGCGTCTGATGATCTCAACCTTTTCAACGTTGGGAGAATGTACCGGGAAGGTCTTCTCAACGCCGCAGCCGTAAGAAACACGTCTTACAGTGAAGGTCTCGGAGATACCGCCGCCATTCTTAGCGATGATGGTACCCTCGAACATCTGAATTCTCTCTCTGTTGCCCTCTTTGATCTTGTTGTGGATCTTAACGGTGTCACCAACGTTAAGTACAGGGGCATTTTCCTTGAGCTGCTCACTAGTTAAAGCCTTAATAAAATCCATTTTGGCTTCCTCCTTAAAAAATTTAAGTGTTTGAGGCGTGTTCGTGCGGAGCATTGTCGCAGAGGACCACCCTCGCCAAGCGTCCTTTTGGACACACAGCTCTTATATTATATCACAACAAAAGACGAATTGCAAGTGTTTTTTAAAATTTTTACGGGTAATTTTGCCGATATTTCAGATGTAAACCGCCTTTTTTCCCGTCACTGTGAAAAAATTTCGCACTTTGCTTTACTTTTTGAGCATATTATGATAGAATATACTTAATATGGTCAATACTACCTATGTAATCATTGACACTATCACTATGGAGGTAAGCGAAGCATGCCAAATATTCCGTCACGCGAGCGTTTCCGCGAAGCACAAAAGCAGCCGACAAATCAGGCGCAGCATCAAACGACGCAAACGCGTCCCAATCAGGCTCGCCCTCAAGCGGCGGCACAGCAGCGTGTGCAGGTGCAACAGATGCGCTACGGACAAAATCCGCAAATACGCACTCTTACACCGCCGCCATCGGCAGAACGGCTTCGCCCGATAAAACCGTCGCAAAACGGCACAAAAAAAGCATCACCGCAAAAAAAGCATAGCTCCTCGGCGCGGCACTCGAAATCCCGCCGTCAGCGCGAGCGTACGACGCTCGGCGATTTCCTGCTTTCGTTCTTCGTGGCGCTTTTCGTATTCGGTGTTGCGGCAATATTTGTGTGCAACGCGCTTATATCGCTGTTTACGTAATGAGAATTGATAAATTATTTTCCGAAATGGGCCTGCTGTCGCGTACGGAAACGCGCAAAGCCGCAAAAGCGGGCAAAATATGCGTCGACGGTGCAGCTATTAAAAATGCTGATATGCACGTTGATCCCGACAAAAACGAGATCACGTATCTCGGTCAACGCGTTGCTTACAAGCAGTTCACCTATATAATGTTAAACAAGCCCGAGGGCTACGTGTCCGCCACCGACGACGTGCGTGAACGCACGGTGCTTGAACTGCTCGGCGAGCGCGAGCGACGTCTTGGGCTTTTCCCGTGCGGTCGACTTGATAAAAACACGCTCGGCCTTCTCATTCTTACCAATGACGGTGAGCTTTGTCACAGATTACTCTCGCCAAAGCATCACGTGTCGAAGGTCTACTATTTTAAAGCCGAGCGGCACATCACCGAGGAGGACAGGCAACGTCTTGAGAGCGGTGTAACGCTCGACGGCGAGCTTACAAAGCCTGCAAAACTTACGCTCTCGGAGGACGGTATGTCCGGTTATCTGACGCTCACAGAGGGCAAATTCCACCAAGTCAAGCGTATGCTTGAGGCGGTATGCAACAAGGTCATCTACCTTGAACGCGTGGAATTTGCGGGACTGCCGCTTGACGCATCCCTTGAGCGCGGAGAATGGCGTGAGCTTACCGCCGACGAGGAAGCACATTTAAGATCATTTTTACTTTAAGGAGCATATATGGATATAATAGCAAAACTCGCCTCCGAGCTGTCGCTCGGCGTTGAGCAGGTAAAAAACACCGTCGCACTTATCGATGACGGCAACACAATTCCCTTCATCGCGCGTTACCGTAAGGAGGTAACGGGCTCACTTGATGATGAAAAGCTGCGCGATCTTTCCGAGCGTCTTACATACCTTCGCAACCTCGAAGCGCGTAAGGCCGAGGTTCACGCGCTTATCACCGAGCAGGGCAAGATGACACCAGAGATCGAAGCGGCGCTCAACGCGGCAAATATCCTCACCGAGGTCGAGGACATCTACCGCCCCTACCGTCCAAAGCGTAAGACTCGCGCATCCGTTGCACGCGAGCGCGGACTCGAGCCGCTTGCAGCGGCGATACTCGCGCAGGAAGCGTCTTACTACCCGACACTCGACGAGCTTGCCGCGTCCCTCGTTGACGCCGAAAAGGGCGTTGAAACCGCCGAAGATGCGTTTAACGGCGCGTGCGACATTATCGCAGAGGATATTTCCGACAACGCGGACTACCGCAAGATTATTCGTAATCTCACGTTTATGAACGGCGAGATCGTTTCAGTCGGAGCTACTGAAGAGGATTCGGTATATTCGCAGTACTACGATTACAAAGAACCGCTCCGCAAGCTCCCCGGTCACCGTATTCTCGCGCTTAACCGCGGCGAAAAGGAAGAATTCCTAAAGGTATCAATTAACGTAACGCCCGATATTATTCTCAACAATCTCTACAACAGACTCGTTAAAAAGGGTGAGAGCCCTGCAAAGGTTTACGTAGAAAGAGCTATCGTTGACAGCTACGACAGACTTATCGCTCCCTCGATTGAGCGCGAGATCCGTTCGTCGCTCTTTGACGATGCTTGCGAAGGCGCACTCAAGGTGTTTGAGGTAAATCTTAAGAATCTCCTTATGCAGCCTCCGCTCAAGGGAAAGACAGCGCTCGGATATGACCCCGGCTACCGCAACGGCTGTAAGCTTGCCGTGGTTGACAAAACGGGTAAGGTGCTCGACACCGCCGTCATCTACCCTATGAAGCCGCAGTCGCGCACCGAGGAATCGAAGCGTATCGTGAAGCGTCTTATCTCGGCGCATAACGTCGGAGTTATCGCTATCGGTAACGGTACGGCATCTAAGGAAAGCGAGATATTCATCGCAGAGCTTCTCAAAGAAATCGATGCAGACGTCAAGTACGCGGTCATCAGCGAGGCAGGCGCATCGGTTTACTCCGCGTCTAAGCAGGCCACCGAGGAGTTCCCCGACTATGACGTTATGCAGAGAAGTGCGATATCCATAGCAAGACGTCTTCAGGACCCGCTCGCAGAGCTTGTTAAGATCGATCCCAAGGCGATCGGTGTCGGACAGTATCAGCACGATATGAAGCCCGC
Organism: Candidatus Flemingiibacterium sp.; assembly: GCA_045634005.1. Lineage (GTDB taxonomy): Bacteria > Bacillota > Clostridia > Oscillospirales > CAG-272 > Flemingiibacterium. The sequence continues at coordinate 19,137 of JAZQZL010000003.1, forward strand.
CCGGCTCGACGAGGCACTCGGCGGAGTTGTCGAGGACTGCGTTAACGCAGTCGGTGTCGACGTAAATACAGCCTCCTATTCCCTGCTCTCGTACGTTGCGGGTATCAATGCGACCTCGGCAAAGAATATCGTAAAATACCGCGAGGAGAACGGCGAGTTCAAGTCGCGCGCGGCTATAAAGAAAGTACCGCGTATCGGTGATAAGGCATTCGAGCAGTGTGCAGGATTCCTTCGTGTTTCCGGCTCGGACGAGATTCTCGACTGCACCGGTGTGCACCCCGAAAGCTATCCCGTAGCAAGAGCGTTGCTTAAGAAGTTTGACTACACAGCAGACGACGTTCGCGCATCGAAGCTCGGCGGGCTTCGCGAGAAGGTAAAATCCGTCGGAATCAAATCGCTTTGCGAGGAATTATCCGTAGGCGAGCCTACGCTTGCGGACATCATCGGCGAGCTTGAAAAGCCCGGCCGCGACGTGCGTGACAGCCTGCCGCAGACGGTGCTTCGCGACGACGTTCTCGACATAAGCGACTTAAAGCCCGATATGATTTTAACGGGCACCGTTCGAAACGTAATCGACTTCGGCGCATTCGTTGACATCGGTGTTCACCACGACGGCCTTGTACACATCTCCGAAATCTGCGACAAATTCATCAAGCATCCGAGCGAAAAGCTCGCTGTCGGTGACGTCGTAGAGGTTAAGATAAAGTCAGTGGACCTCAAGAAAAACCGCATTTCGCTTACAATGAAGTTCTGATATGCAAAATCTGAAAAGATTTATTTCCAAGGCAGTTTCCTTTATCGCTGTCGCAGCGGTGGTGATCGCCATTCTCGCAGTAAGCGGAATTTTGCCAAAGCTCATACAAAAATTCGAGAACGCGCTTGATTATTCACGCGCGTTCTCCCATTCTGTGGGCGAAAACGAAATCTTCATTCACGTAATAGACGTTGGTCAGGGCGATGCTGCGCTGATTCAGTCGCAGGCAGGCAATATACTTATCGACACAGGCACGAACGACTCCGAGGACGAGCTCGTTGCGCACCTTAAAGCGTGCAAAGTCAAAACGGTGGATTATCTTATCTGCTCACACGCGCACAGCGATCACCTTGGCGGTGCTGACGCAGTACTCGACAGCTTTGATGTTTCCACTATTGTCATACCGAGCGTCGCCGAATCAACACTCGACATTGAATCGATGCTGTTTTCAATGAAGGACGGAAATATTCCCGACGTAATTCATCCCCAAAAGGGCGACACCTTCTCGCTCGGCGACATATCCTTCACCGTACTTACACCGATATCGGACACCGACGACTACAACGATATGAGCCTTGTTGTGAAAATATCGTTCGCTGACACCTCGCTTCTGTTCACGGGTGATATCAGCGAGGATATCGAGCATGAGCTTATACAAGTATATCCAAACGGCGAGCTAGACTGCGATTTTCTGAAGATCGCACATCACGGCTCGAACACGTCAACCTGTGCCGAGTTTATTGCCGCGGTCACGCCAAGCGTTGCAGTCGTATCCAGCGGCGAATACAATGACTTCGGCCATCCGCGCTACGAAGTTTTGCAAAGACTTCGCACGGGCGGATGCGAGCAAATATACCGCACGGACAAGATGAGCAGCATCGTGCTTCGAAGCGACGGCAGTGAGATAACGCTTGTTGCCACCCGTGAGGGCATCTCAAAGTGACAGACAAGCTCGATATTTTTGAGTACACCTATTGACATATAATAAAATTAAATGTATAATATAGTATATTCCAAGTTTTGAAAGGACAATTAAAATGGCAAACGATAAAAAGCTCGTCGAAGCGATAACCTCAATGGACGTCGACTTCGCGCAGTGGTACACAGATATTTGTAAGAAGGCCGATCTTATCGACTATTCGAGCGTTAAGGGATGTATGATCATTCGTCCCTACGGCTACGCTATCTGGGAGCTTATTCAGAAGAATCTCGACACCCGCTTTAAGGAGCTCGGTCACGAGAACGTATATATGCCGATGTTTATTCCCGAGTCGCTTCTTCAGAAGGAGAAGGACCACGTCGAGGGCTTTGCTCCCGAGGTTGCTTGGGTAACTCACGGCGGTAGCGAAAGACTCACCGAGCGTATGTGCGTACGCCCGACCTCTGAAACGCTTTTCTGCGAGCATTTCGCTAACATAATCCGCTCTTACCGCGACCTTCCCAAGCTCTACAATCAGTGGTGCTCGGTAGTTCGTTGGGAAAAGACAACCCGTCCGTTCCTTCGCTCGCGTGAGTTCCTCTGGCAGGAGGGACACACTATGCACGCAACTGCAGAGGAGGCACGCGCGGAAACCGTACAGATGCTGAACGTATACGCAGACTTCCACGAGAAGGATCTTGCAATACCGGTTGTCAAGGGCGTAAAGACTCCCTCCGACAAGTTCGCAGGCGCAGAGGACACCTATGGTATCGAAGCGCTTATGCACGACGGTAAGGCACTTCAGGCGGCGACCTCGCATTTCTTCGGCGACGGCTTTGCACGCGCGTTCGATATCACCTTCACCTCGAAGGATAACAAGCTTGAGTATCCCTTCCAAACCTCTTGGGGCTGTACTACCCGCATGATCGGCGGTATCATAATGACCCACGGTGACGACAACGGTCTCGTTCTTCCGCCGGCAGTTGCTCCGATTCAGGCAGTCGTAATCCCCGTTGCGGCACACAAGGAGGGCGTTGTTGAGGCAGCGTCTGCTATCGCCGACAGACTTAAGGCGGCAGGCATTCGCGTGAAGCTCGACGACTCCGATCAGTCGCCCGGCTGGAAGTACGCTGAATACGAGATGAAGGGTGTTCCGGTACGCATCGAGATCGGTCCTCGCGATATTGAGGCAAATCAGTGCGTTATCGTTACCCGCCACAACAGAGAAAAGACCTTTATCAGCCTTGACAATCTCGAGGCGGCTGCACTCGAAAAGCTTCAGGCAGTTCGCGACGGTCTTTACGAGAAGGCGCTCGCAAACCGCGAGGCTCGCACATACGACTGTGCTACAATGGACGAGATCACAGCAAAGCTCGCAGAGAACGGCGACGGATTCGTTCGTGCTATGTGGTGTGGCGACGAGGAGTGCGAGGACAAGGTAAAGGAAATAACGGGCGTTGGCTCGCGCTGTATGCCTCTCGACCAGGTTGCAAACGGCGACAAATGCGTATGCTGCGGCAAGTCTGCAAAACATCTCGTTTATTGGGGCAAGGCATATTAAGCCTTACGGCAAGCATTTCCTACATTTCCATACCATATATTTTGCATTGAAATGCTACCTCGATTATGATAAAATATACGCGTGCGGTAAACGCTACCGCACGCGTTTTTATTTTTCACAAGGAGGTAAAGAATGAAAAATTTACGTATTATAATATGCGCCGTGCTGTGCGCTATGGTATTTAGCGTAGCGACTCACGCGTATGAATCTATCGACGTGCGCCTTAACGGAAATGACACCGAGATCGGCGCGCTGCTCATCGGCTCGACTACATACGTACCGTTTAACACGGCAAATGCGGAGTTGTCGTTTGGTACAGCCACGATAAGCTGCGCCGATGACACGACGTACGCTACGACGCCGTTTGCAACTATAAGCGCAAGATCGGGCGACTGTTACATAGAGGCTGAAGGACGCTATCTTGGCGGCGAGGTTTTAAACGTCAGCGGAATCTTGTACGTTCCCATACGCTCGCTCGCAAAGGCGTACAACGCCGGTGTAGAATGGAACGCCGATACTCGCTCGGTAGACCTTACGGCAACCGTAGGTGACAGCATCGTCAGCGGCAACGAGTTTTATGACTCCGACGAGGTCTATTGGCTCTCTCGGATAATAAGCGCCGAGGCAGGCGCCGAGCCGATGAGCGGAAAAATCCTCGTCGGCAACGTCATACTCAACCGTGTGGCAAGCGATGAGTTTCCGAACACGATTTACGGCGTTATTTTTGACCGCGAATGGGGCGTACAGTTTACCCCCACCGAAAACGGCACGATATATAATCCACCGACCGCAGACAGCGTTATTGCCGCAAAGCTCTGCCTTGATTCATATTACATCTCACGCAGCGCGATGTACTTTCTTAATCCGAAGCGTGCAACAAACTTTTGGGTTCCCACAAACCGACCTTATCTGATGACTGTCGGCTGTCACGATTTTTATTCCTAATTGAAGATTTTTGTAAGGAGGAGAGTTATCTCCTCCTTCTTTTTTGATATTTTTACCATTTTTGGAGGTAGTTTTTTCTAAAAAGCTGCCGCTTTATGCCTCAATTTGTCGAAAATATAGCACTTTTTTGTAGAAATGGTCTAAAATTGTCGAAATCCGCTCACAAAAGTTGATACATTTTTTACTTTTTCTATTGATTTTTACAGCATTTTATAGTATCATATATTTACTGACAAATTTATTATTTTTTTACAGTTAGGAGAACTCAAAAAATGAACTACGTTTACAAGCTTACCGTATCAACCGTCACTTCAGAGGAGGGCACCGCACACACCACATTTGGAATCGAGGCGTATAAGAAGGGCGAAGCCAATCCCTGCCGTACAATCCCTGATATTTTTACAAGCCGCGAAGCTGCTGAAGATTTTATTCGTGCCTGCAACCTGCTCGGGCTTGACATAGACCATCTTGACGACGTGGTTTACGACGTCATCAACGCATAAAAACATACAAAGGAGAACACGCTATGAACTATTTTTACACAACCCACGCAACCACCACCTTTGACGAACGCGGCAATATGCGCCACATATGGGGCATCGCCGTATACAAAAAAGGCTCGCTCGTGCCGGAGCGAGTCATTCCTGGTATTTTCCGCGCACGCGACGCTATCGAATGGTTCGTCGACCTCATAAACGTCCTCGACCTATCCCCCGAGCAGCTCGACGCTGCGGTGTCCGACCTCGCGTGTGCATAGATTTACAAAAAAGCAGCTTACAGTCAAACTGTAAGCTGCCTATATTTATACGGATATTATGTAAACCGTATTCGTTTGCTCATATCCTATGTCGAGTGCTGTGAAGTTGCCGTTTTTTTCTGCCCACTCGCCAAACTGCACGTCATCAAACGGAATACAGTTTTGCGTGAGGATGTAATTAAGCGAGTTAGCATAAAGTATACGATACATTTCATCGGACTCATACTCTGGCAGAAACATACAGTAAATGCAGTTGTTTATTCTGAATCCGCGTGTTTCCTGTATTCCAAGCCGCGAAACGCCAATCAACCGACCACCATCGAACATTCCAAACGGCTGATTGTCGACACGCTTTTCAAAGGGTATGGCTAACGCTTGCTTTAGCCCCCAATCCCAGCGTCCGTTGTCGATATTCATTTCCTTTGCCCAAGCGACAACATCATCTATGTCATTTTCTTTGAGTACACGGAATTCGTATTTTTCGCTACCTTGCGGAAGCGATACTTCATCGCCAAAATACATTGCTTGCGGTATGGTGTCAAGCTTTTTGTACGCTATTCCATCGAGGACACGCTTGATTTCTTCACTATCCGTCACTTCTTCCACCGCAACCTGTATCACCTTCGGAGATAGCTTCATAAGGCACTCAACAAAGAAGCGAAGCTCTGAAACCTTTTTAACGTGAACATAAAAATATCTATATCCGGAAGGAAACATATCCGCGCCGATAAAGCAGCCCTCCGTGTCAATATCACGCTCACTCAGTATCACCGTTCCGTTTACTTCCATAGTAACGGCGTCGTAACCGAACCGCTTCGCGTCTGTTTTGAGCAAATAGTCGATTGCAATATCAGTCGGAACGACCTTAAATTCGGGGAACATATGCGCGATACGCTGACCTGTAACTGCATTAAGCTTAAGATCGGTGAATTTTAACGGCTCCGATTTGAACATTTCCCGATATTCACTCGGCGTTTTACCGTACTGATTTTTAAAGGCGCGTCCAAATCCGTCGTGGGAATCGTATCCGCACGCAAGACCTATATCCACTATGCTACGATCACCCTTACGAAGCTGCATCGCGGCATAAACAAGTCTGCGAAAACGAACGTATTCCATTACGTTATATCCCGTATGATTTCGAAATACTCGATTAAAATAATCGGTTGAGAATCCGATGTTTTTTGCTACGTCCTCTATATTCAGAGTAGACTCGGTTTTATTTTTTTCGATATAATCAAGTGCTTTTGCTACAAGTTCATAATTTCCCATAAACACAACCTCCTTTTTATTCGGAGCATTCCGCGGTATGCTTCGGTATGTTTATTATATCAAAGCGGCGCATAAAATTCTCGACTGAAAACGTTCAATACATTACGCCCCACCGCGACTGCAGCGGTGGGGCGCATTTCTATTTCTCCTTCATTATCTTTTTGAGATACTGTCCCGTATACGAGCGCTCGCACTCGGCAACCGCCTCGGGCGTACCCGTCGCGATGATCTCACCACCGCCGTCACCGCCCTCGGGACCGAGGTCGATAATGTAGTCGGCAGTTTTTATCATATCGAGATTGTGCTCGATAACGAGCACCGTGTTGCCTGCATCAACAAGTCGCTGAAGCACCTCGATAAGCTTCTTAACGTCCGCCATATGAAGTCCCGTCGTCGGCTCGTCGAGGATATAGATCGTCTTGCCTGTAGAGCGCTTTGCAAGCTCTGTTGCGAGCTTGACACGCTGTGCCTCACCGCCCGAAAGCGTGGTTGAGGACTGACCTATCTTGATATAGCCGAGTCCGACGTCATAAAGCGTCTGAAGCTTACGCGCAAGGCTTGGCAGATGTGCGAAGAACTCAAGCCCCTCCTCAACGGTCATCTCAAGCACGTCGGAAATATTCTTGCCCTTATACTTGACCTCGAGCGTATCGCGGTTGTAGCGCTTGCCCTTGCACGCGTCGCAAGTAACGTAAACGTCCGGCAAGAAATGCATCTCTATACACTTCACACCGTCGCCCTCACACGCCTCACAGCGACCGCCCTTCACGTTGAACGAGAAACGACCTGCCGAATATCCGCGCATTTTTGCATCGGTAGTCTTGGCGAAAAGGTCGCGTATATCGGTGAAAAGTCCTGTGTACGTCGCGGGATTCGAGCGTGGTGTACGGCCTATCGGGCTTTGGTCGATAGCGATTATCTTATCGAGGTTATCGATGCCCTCGATGCGCTTGTGCTTGCCGGGATATGTGTGTGCACGGTTAAGCTCGCGCGCGAGCACCTGATAGAGTATCGAGTTGACAAGCGACGACTTGCCCGAGCCCGACACACCGGTCACACAGCAGAAAAGTCCAAGCGGAATTTCAACGTCAACGTTTTTGAGGTTGTTCTGTGCGGCACCGACTATCTTAACGAATTTTCCGTTACCGGAGCGGCGTATCGCCGGGACTTCTATCTTTTCCCTGCCCGACAAAAATGCGCCCGTCACAGACGTGGGATGCGCCTTTATCTCGTCGGGTGTACCCGCGGCGACTATCTGTCCTCCGTGGATACCTGCGCCGGGGCCTATGTCTACGATGTAGTCTGATGCCTCCATCGTTTCCTCGTCGTGCTCGACGACGATAAGGCTGTTGCCTGCATCACGCAAACGTTTAAGCGTCGCGATAAGCTTCGAATTGTCGCGCTGATGCAGACCGATGCTCGGCTCGTCGAGGATATAGAGCACGCCCATAAGCGAGGAGCCAATCTGCGTTGCAAGGCGTATACGCTGTGCCTCACCGCCCGAAAGCGTTCCCGCTTTACGCGCGAGTGTGAGGTACTCAAGTCCGACGCTTTCCAAAAATCCAAGACGCGACTTTATCTCCTTGATTATCTCGCGTGCTATCGCCATTTCTGTTTCGGTAAATGTGAGTCCGTTTACAAACTCAAGCGCCTTCGACACCGACATACGGCAAAAATCGTCGATATTTATACCGCCGACAGTAACCGCAAGCGACATCGGATTAAGCCGCTTACCGTGACATTCAGGACACGGAGTATCCTCGATAAATTCCTCGTAATACTCGTGCTGCGACTGATCGAATCGCTGCTGAATTATGTTTATAACGCCGTCAAATTTCACGCGCTGATGCTTTGCGGCGCCTTCCCAATATCGCGTGATCTCGTACATTTCGTTGCCCGAGCCATAGAGCAACACCTTAAGCTGCTTGTCCGTGTACTCGGAAAGCGGCATATCAAAAGTAAAGCCGTACTTTTTGGCAACCGCCTCGAAAAGCGGTCCGTTCCAGCTCTGCTCGTCAAGCGACTTAAAGCCGTTCACCTGTATCGCGCCTTCGGAAAGTGAAAGCGACTTATCGGGGATCACCTTCTCTGCCGATACGGTTCTCATCTCACCAAGTCCCGCGCATCTCTCGCATGCACCGAACGGATTATTAAACGAGAACATTCGCGGCGAGAGCTCGCCAACGCTGATGCCGTGCTCCTCGCAGGCATAGCTCTGCGAGAAGGACATTTCCGTATCTCCCTCGAACGCTTCTCCGTCGCGAAGCACGACGGACACGACGAGATTTCCGTCTGTGAGCGCGAGTGCAGTTTCAACCGAGTCCGCAAGTCGCGAGCGCATATCCTCGCGGCGAACGAGTCGGTCAACGACGATCTCGACGGTATGCTTAATATTCTTATCAAGCTTTATTTCTTCGGCAAGATCATACATCGAGCCGTCCACGCGGACACGCACGTATCCGCTCTTCTTTGCGTCCTCAAATATCTTTTCGTGCATACCCTTTTTGCCGCGAACCATCGGTGCAAGCACCATAAAACGCGTGCCCTCGGGCAGCAGCATAATTCGGTCGATTATCTGATCGACGGTCTGCTGGCGTATCTCCTTACCGCAGATCGGGCAGTGCGGTATGCCGACACGGGCATAAAGAAGGCGCAGATAGTCGTATATCTCCGTTACCGTTCCAACGGTAGAACGCGGGTTTTTCGACGTTGTTTTCTGATCTATCGAAATTGCGGGCGAAAGTCCCTCGATAGAGTCAAGATCGGGCTTATCAAGCTGACCTAAAAACATTCGGGCATAGCTCGACAGCGACTCCACAAAGCGACGGTGTCCTTCGGCATAGATAGTATCAAATGCAAGCGAGGACTTACCCGAACCCGACAAACCCGTGAATACAACGAGCTTATCGCGCGGGATCGTCAGATCAATGTTTTTTAGATTGTGTACGCGCACACCGCGCATAATTAAATCTGCCATTGTTTACTCCTGAATTTATATAATTCACTGCAAATTCTTGATCTTGTCGCGCAGATATGCGGCACGCTCGAATTCGAGCTTCTTTGCCGCCGCGCGCATCTCGACTGTAAGCTCGTCGATAAGCGCCTGACGCTCGTCCTTCGTGAGCTTCTTCTTGTCTGCGATAGCTTCCTTGAAACGCTTTTCGGGCGATGCCTCGGCTTCCTTCTTGCCGATCTCGATAAGATCACGCACACTCTTTTTGATCGTCTGCGGAGTGATGCCGTTCGCTTCGTTATAAGCCTTCTGAAGCTCGCGGCGGCGGTTGGTTTCGTCGATAGCCGCACGCATCGACGGCGTTACCGTGTCTGCGTACATTATAACCTTGCCGTCCGCATTACGCGCCGCACGTCCTATCGTCTGTATAAGCGACGTTTCGGAGCGCAAAAAGCCCTCCTTGTCCGCATCGAGTATCGCAACGAGCGACACCTCGGGTATATCAAGTCCCTCACGAAGCAGGTTGATACCTACAAGTACGTCGAATACACCGAGTCGCAGGTCGCGTATTATCTCACTGCGCTCCATCGTTTCGATGTTATGGTGGATATACTTGACCTTGATAAGGTTCATTTCGAGGTACTCGGTGAGGTCCTCCGCCATCTTCTTCGTAAGCGTGGTTATGAGCACTCGCTCGCCGCGCTCTACGCGCGCGTTTATCTCGCCGATGAGGTCGTCTATCTGCCCCTCAACAGGACGCACCTCGACCTCGGGATCAAGTAATCCCGTCGGGCGGATTATCTGCTCAACCGTTTGCTCGGAATGAGTTTTTTCATACTCTGCGGGGGTTGCGCTTACAAATATCGTCTGATTTATCTTATTTTCAAACTCGTCGAAAAACAGAGGTCTGTTGTCAAATGCCGACGGAAGCCTAAACCCGAATTCGACGAGGTTTTTCTTTCTCGCGCGGTCGCCGCCGCTCATACCCTTTACCTGCGGCAAGGTAACGTGTGACTCGTCGACAAAGAGAAGGAAATCCTTCGGGAAATAGTCAAGCAGCGAATACGGCGTTGAGCCGGGTTCACGTCCTGCCATAACGCGCGAATAGTTTTCAACGCCAGAGCAGAAGCCGATCTCACGAAGCATTTCGAGGTCGTAACGCGTACGCTCCTCTATGCGCTGTGCTTCAAGCAGCTTATTCTGCGAGCGGAAGAAATCAACTCGTTCAACAAGCTCGTCCTCTATCTCCCTCAGCGCCTTTTCGCGGCGCTCGTCGGACACGGCATAGTGAGTCGCGGGATATATTGCCGCATAGGAAAGCGTGCGAAGCAGCTCGCCCGTAACTGTATTTATCTCAGACACGCGCTCGATCTCGTCGCCAAAGAATTCCACGCGGATCGCCTTATCGCCGCTCGATGCGGGAAGCACCTCAACAACGTCGCCGCGAACTCTGAACTTGTCGCGAACGAAATTCATATCGTTGCGGTCGTACGACATCGAGATAAGCCGCCTTGTAAACTCGTCGCGCTCCATTATCATACCGGGGCGCACCGCGATAAACATCGACTGATACTCCGCCGGATCACCGAGCGAGTAGATACACGACACGCTCGACACGATTATAACGTCGCGCCGCTCAAAAAGCGCACTCGTCGCGCTGTGGCGAAGCATATCGATCTCGTCGTTTACAGAGCTGTCCTTTTCTATATACATATCCTTGCCCGGGATATACGCCTCGGGCTGATAGTAGTCGTAGTACGACACAAAAAACTCCACCGCGTTTTCGGGAAAGAACTCGCGAAACTCCGAACAAAGCTGTGCGGCGAGCGTTTTGTTATGCGCAAGCACGAGCGTTGGGCGGTTGACCTCGGCGATAATGTTCGCCATTGTGAAGGTCTTGCCCGAGCCGGTAACGCCGAGCAGGGTCTGATTTTTCATACCCGCCATAACACCTGCAGAGAGGCGCTCGATAGCGGCAGGCTGATCGCCTGTCGGTTTATATGGAGAATGAAGCTTGAATCTGTCCATAATTGCCTCCCGTTAAAGTTTGTCCACATACTTAAAGTATATCACAAAACATTTTAAATGTAAAGATGATAGAAAACTTAAAATAAAATTTCCATTTGTGCGAACAAATCTTATTTTTTTGCGTCTAATATGTCAGATATGAGATTTTTTGGTGTCTTATACTTATGAAAGGCCCTTTCAGACACAGGAGGTGGACAGATTGACAGATGAAGCTATAATTGAGATGTATTTTTTGAGAGATGAGTGCGCGATAGCGGAAAGTGACGCGGCATACGGCGCGTACTGCCTTGCCGTGGCAAACAACATACTCCCCTCACGCGAGGACGCAAGGGAGTGTGTCAACGACACGTGGTTGCGTGCGTGGAACAGCATTCCGCCGCAAAGACCGAGCGTGCTTCGACTGTTTTTCACGAAGATAACGCGAAATTTAGCATACAACAAGGCTCGAGAAAACGGTGCCGCCAAGCGAGGCGGTGAGCTTCACGCGGCGCTTGACGAGCTTGAGGGCGTAATTGGCGAAAGCTGTATCGAGCGTCACATAGAAAGCTCCGAGCTAACGCGGATAATAAACGAATTTTTGGCGACGCTTGACGTGCGCGAGCGCGGAGTTTTCGTGAGAAGGTACTTTTTCGTTGAAGCAACGCGTGACATCGCGCAGAGATACGCTATATCAAACGCAAACGTGCTGACAGTACTTTCGCGGACACGCAAAAAGTTAAGGCGCCACCTTGAAAGGGAGGGATATACGCTGTGAAAAAAGAGGATTTATTTGAGGCAATCGGAAATATAGACGAGTATTACGTAAAAGAAAGCGAGCAAAAAGCAGCTTCGGCAATACGCCCGTTTGGCATTGGCAGAACGCTTGTGAGCGCCGCGGCTATCGTACTGATATTCGGCGTGGCGATAATACTGTCGCAGCTGATACGCCCCGACGGGGTTTCGCCCGTTGACACGGGCGACTTAACCGACACAACGGATACAACACTTGACATCGCGATAGAATACAACCACCCGTCGGATGAGGAAATAAAAGCCGCGTACGAGGCGGCGTGTGAGGCGGCAAGCTGGTTCACTCAATCCTCACTCGGTACAGAGTGCGGCGACAAGGACGATAATATCGTCATCGACGGTCAGCCGTATTGGCGCGTAACGAAGTTTGAAACGAACGACGAATTCAAGGAATATCTGCTCTCGCTTTTCTCGGATAGGCTTGCGGCAGAATTTGTAAACAACTCGAGCGATTACGTTGTTCAGGACGGCAAGCTCTACTCTGCTCCTGCTCCCGGAGGCGTTGCGCCGCCGTGGAATGAGGAGTTCAGAATTTCGGATATTTCTCACGATGATGAGGATACAATCTCCATACTGGTTACGTATGACATATACGACTACGCAGATACAAGCGCAATCGCGCCGACGGGACAGGTGATCGGTAATGAAATGCAGCTCTTTCTGTACGAAAAAGTCGGCGACAAGTGGGTGTTCACAAGATTCCCCACGCTTGACTCTATGGAGATTTACGAGAAGTATACCGGCACGGTCGAAAATGACCTGACGGACGGCAATTATATACTCATTACAAACGGCGTGAACGTTCCGATCCCCGGCGAGTATATGAGCAACAGCTACCTCAACATCGTAACGGGCAGCAACAGCGGCGCACTGATAACCTTCTACTGCTCGCCCACGTACGTTGGCAGTGCTCGCGGCGAGATACTTCGCCTCTACCGTTACACTAAAGACGAGTATGTGACCAACGTTCTGCAAAACCCTGTTGGGAACGTATATTCCCTTGCCTGCGACGGCGAATATTACTATGCTATGAGTATTCCGACCGATCTTCAGGTTGACCCGACTGACACGGAGGGCGCAAAGAAATACGAACAGCTCGCCGAAGCCTGCCGTACGGCTATACTCGAAAGCTTTGCCGCAGTGAATGGGTTTGCATCGGTTCATCTTAACTATGGCGGCGGCATAAACATCTTAACCGTCGGCGGTGTTAAGTACCCCATTCCCACAGACGTTTCGGGATACGAAAACCTCGGCTTTGACACAGATGGCGACTCGGTGTTCACGCTTACCGTTAACGGCTACAGTAAAGTATACAGCATCTACCGCTATGCTGCCGATGAGTATATAGAAAAGCTCGCAAACGGTGAAATAGACAAAGACCGCACTCTCCCACTCGCGAGTGACGGCGAAAACTATTATGTAGTTTATTACTCGTCGGATACCGTTGCGGTATTCTCCGAGGTACTGTTTGATTATTTCCCCACGATAAACGGGTTTGATCCAATGGTAAAAACAGAGCCGGCCGATTCTGCAAAGGATTTGAATTTCGTTGGTATAGACGGCGTTAAAATACCGATACCCTCGAAATATTCAACGGGCGATTACACGGGCTTTGACAGCGAGGGCGACTCGATAATGATTATATACTACACACCCGAGCACGACAAAAGCGGATACGGCGAAATACTGCGCATCCACCGCTACAGCGCAGGCGAGTACGAGCGCAACTTCCTTGAGAGTAATCTCTACATGGGCGGCGCGTTTGCGCTCGCAACCGACGGCAAAAGCTACTACGTTATGAGCACCCCGACGGACGTTCAGGCAGACCCAACCAATACCGAATCGTTCGAGGAATACGCCGAGGTTGCAGAGGCGTGCCGTGCGGCTATACTCGAAAACTTCACAGATGTCAACGGATTTGAAGCGGTTGACTCAAAAGAGTTTTACGAGCGCAAATACACCTTTGACGGCGAGCACTACTTCATACGCTTCTATCCCTACGGCAAGGGCACGGACAGCTATTATACGCTCGTTTTGTCACAGCCTGCAAAAGAGGGCGAGGGCGGCATATGGTGCGTCGAGCGTTGGCTCGACCATCACATTGAGGAAATTTCCTCTCTCGGTCACATACACTTGAGCTTCCCCGACAGCGGCGATCTTTCCGCGGCACAATACTACGCAAAGGTGCAGACGGAATTTGACAGCGGCAAGCACAGTGAGCTTGCGTCACCGATGACTGCGGCGAAGGCTTGGGCGGCGGAAATATTCTCAAGCAGCTATATGGGATATTTCGAAGCTGCCAACGAACAAGATATGCCCGAGGGCGAGTGGGTGTATTAAAACACGAGATAATGCGGCAATCTATGTTTTTCTAAAACTCTGTAGGGACCGGCGTCCTCGACGGTCCGTTTCGAAGTAAGAGTCGATAGTTTCGGACCGTCCGGGAGTCCGGTCCCTACAAAAAAAGCGCAGAGAAAATATCTCTGCGTTTTTTATTTATCTTTGTTCTAAAGTTGCATACTCACTCCACCGCAAGCAAGTTAAGATCCCACGCGGGGACGTATTCGTAGCGGCGAAGATAGAGCCTCGTGTATCCCATATCGCGCACCAAAAGCGGCAGGCGGTAGATATCCTCGCTCTTGTGGTAAAGCGACACCAAAAGCTCGGGGTGCTCGCGTGCGATAACCTCGCGCGAGCCGATAAGCGCCTCATATTCCGCGCCCTCAACGTCGTATTTGATATAGTCGCACGCGCCCGTGTAAACGCTGTCAAGGCGCGCCGCCTCAACTGTCTTTATCTTCGCGCCCGTCATAACACCTACCGTGCCGATGAGCGTCGAATTACGGTTTCCGCCCGAGGTAAATTCAAGCGTTTTCTCGCTGTCCCACGCGGCACAGTTGTATGCCGCAATCTCGTACGGTGCCTCCTCGGCAAATGCCGTCAGCTTTTTGAAGTTGCGCGCATCGGGTTCAAATGCGACCACATTTTCAAGGCTCGGTGCATACTCTGCAAGCTCGCGTATGCTGTCGCCGTTGTACGCGCCGAGATCGGCACTGTGGCGGTACTTGTCCGCGTGTAGCACGCCGCTCATAACGTCGCGCGGCGCGACCGTATGTCGGCGCAAATATTCGAGCTTACCCGTCAGGCGATAGAGTATTACGTCGCAGAAGGTCTGCTTTGAAAGCTCGTCCGCAAGGCTATCGCAAGCCGCATACAGCTCATTAAAATGCGCTTTAAAAAACTCAAGGTCGAATATATCTCCCCCATCAACAACGGGCACGTCGGGAATGTATAATTCCCTCTCGGCATCGATGCGGTAAATATTCGAAAGCACGTCGGGAAGGCTCGAGCCAAACGATACGACGACTGTAAAATCCTCATATTTTTCGCATATTTCTGCATAGCTCATCACAGTTTTGCCATGAAAAAGCTGATGGCGCACAAATCCGTCGGATGCAAAAAAGTCAGCGACCTCGATGCCCTTTTCTGAAAAAACGGCGAGGATCTTATCCGCGCCGTTTCCCATTCCGTACATCACTATAGGCTTTGTGCTTTCCTGAAGCGTCTGCCACATATCGCGACAAACGTCGATTTCATTCACACAGTGACATATTTTCATAATTTCAAAAATCTCTTTGCATTATTATAGAATATATCCTCACGCTCTTTTTCTGTGAGGTCTATTTTAAGGAAGCGTTCAACCTCTCCCTCGATATTCTTTACGGGATAGTCCGTGCCGAACATAACGCGATCCGTGCCAAGCTTGTGGATTATATATTCCGCACGCTCGGGTGTCATCGACCAGATAGCGCTCGACGTGTCGTACCACACGTTCGGTCTGCCTGCAAGGTATTCAATAGCCTCGTCGGATACGCCGTAACCGCCAAGATGTGCCGCAACCACCTCAAGCTTCGGGAACCGCTCAAGCAGATGCGCGAGCTTTCTCGGCTCGGAAAACTTGTACTGCGGTCTGGGATCTCCCATATGCAGATAGAGCGGCATACGGCCTTCAATTATCTCGCAAAGCTCCATCATACGCTTTGAGTCAACGTCAACGCCCTGAATATCGGGGTGTATCTTAACGCCGCGAAGTCCGAGCGACTCTGCTCTGTCGACCTCTGCCGCGAAATCGGGGAAATCCTGATGCATTCCCATAAAGCCGACTGTTTCAAAGCCTGCCTCACGCGATGCTTTCGCGAGCGCCGCAATAGAATCGTTGACCTTTTCCACCTGATGCGCGTTTGTAGCCACCGAGAAAAGCAACATTCCCACAACGCCGTGCGACTTGCTGTTATGCGCAAGCTCCGCGTACGTTCCCCTGCCTTCGCAAACGAATTCGTAAAACGCGTTGAGGCTTACGACAGCCTTATCGGCTATCTTCTCGGGATACGTGTGTGTATGAATATCGAATATTTTATACAACGGTTTCGCCTTCTTTTAATATACAAATTCCTGGTAGATAGCGCGGAGTGCTTCCTCGAAGTCCTGCTCCTCAACGCCAACGATAATGCTTATTTCACTCGAGCCCTGGTCGATCATACGAATGTTGATACCTGCGCCGCTTATTGCCTTGAATACGCGAGCCGCAGTACCCTTCGCCTTAACCATCGCACGTCCTACGACAGCAACAAGTGCAAGGCCGTCCTCAATAGAAAGGGTGTCGGGATTTACCGCACGGCAGATACCTGCCTTAAGCACATCACGCTTACCGTCTATTTCCTTAGTGTTAAGAACGATGCTCATATTGTCGATACCGGAGGGAAGATGCTCAAAGCCGATACCGTTGTTCTCGAGCACCTCGAGAACGCGTCTGCCAAAGCCGATCTCGGAGTTCATCATATCCTTTTCGATATTGAGTACCGAGAAATTCTTCTTACCTGCAACGCCGGTGATAACGTTACCGGTGTCGTACTTATCGCTGGATGCCACGATAAACGTACCGCGCGCCTCGGGATTGTTGGTGTTTCTGATGTTTATCGGAATACCTGCAAGACGTACGGGGAAAATAGCATCCTCGTGAAGAACGGTCGCTCCCATATATGAAAGCTCGCGAAGCTCGTGATATGTGATCTCGCTGATAACTCTGGGGTTATCAATAATTCTGGGGTCACCCATAAGGAATCCGTCAACGTCGGTCCAGTTTTCGTAAATGTCACAAGCTGCCGCGCGAGCAACGATAGAGCCCGTAATATCCGAGCCGCCGCGCGAGAAGGTCTTGATGGTATCGTTAGGCATCGAGCCGTAGAAGCCGGGAATTACGGCATAATCGTGCTTCTTGAGTTCTTCGCTGAGAACCTTATTGGTACGCTCGGAATCAAACTGACCGTTATCGTTGAAGAATATTACCTCTGCAGCATCAATAAAGTCAAATCCGAGATACTTTGCAAGTATCTTACCGTTAAGATATTCGCCGCGGCTTGCCGCGAAGTCGCGTCCTGCCTTATGAATAAAAGCGTTCTTGATAAGGTGAAAATCATGCTCGAGCGAGAAATCGAGTCCAAGCTCGGAAATAATTCCGTTATATCTCGCCTCAATTTCAGAGAACGGCGCGGTAATGTCCTCGCCTCTCGCCGCCATTTCATAGCAAGCGTAGAGCATATCGGTAACCTTGGTATCACTCTTATGGCGCTTACCGGGAGCCGACGGAACAACGTAACGGCGCTCCGGCTCTGCCTTTATAATGCTTGCAACCTTCTTAAACTGTGTAGCGTCAGCGAGCGAGCTGCCGCCGAATTTTACAACTTTCAACACGATAAAAACCTCATAATATATAAGTATTTTGTTTTTGATAATAAAATCACATATTATATTATATGGAAAAAGCCGCGCTTTGTCAAGAGCCGCGCGGCCTTTTCGATAATTTTCGTAAGCTATGACAAGCGCGGCGCGATGTTACGCGCCGCGCATATACATTTTAACACACTAAATCGGCATTAAAGCCCGTACTTATCGCACATCTTGCGCGCAATCTGGTAGAGCAGCGTTTCAGAATACGGCACAACCTCATCTGCAAACTTGCTGTTGAAAGTATGCGCCTCATATACGAAATCACCCGTATATCCGATGTCGCGAAGTCCAAGGCAGAAGCCTTCCCAATCGACGTTTCCGAATCCCGGCGCTGTATGGCTATCCGAAATCCCGTCGTTATCGTGAACGTGCATAGATTTAAGTCTGTGTCCGAGCACGTTTACAAATTCTCTGACTGACATATCCCGACAGGCGAGATTGGTATGTCCGACGTCAACACAAGCAACGAAGCGCTCGTCCTTGCAAAGCGAGTTCATTGTATCGATATAGTCGACCATATCGTAGGGGCTTGAGCAAACTGTAGGGCAGATTATATTTTTCTTTGCGGGATCGTTTGCCCACATATTCTCGATCGCGATCTTCATATCGTATTCGTAGAGATACGGTATAAAGCGGGAGTAAAAGTCAACGTTCGTTGCTTTTACAATCTCCTTATCGTTTGAGTATAACTGCTTTTTAAAGCTTCCGTCGGGCAGAATAGCTCTGTGCGAGGGGTGAACGACCGTATGTCGCGCACCAAGCACGCTTGACGCGAGTATTGACTTTTTGAGTGCCTCAAATATAAGCTTGTTTTTTTCGTGATCCTCAACTACAGTAGGATACGGCGAATGCGTCTGGTAGACGTACATTCCGCGCTCCTCGACAAGACGGCGCATCTTCGTAAAATACTCGCGCACGTTGTCGTCGCTCTCGGTAAGAATACCCGAATCGATCGGGTAAAACAGGCTGAAATCGACAGACTCAAAGCCCGCGTTCGCGATTATATCAAGACCCTTTTCGTAACCGAACCGACCGCAAATGTCTTTTGTAAGCGTACAAATATTCATTCGGCAATCTCCTAATTAACGCTTTGACCGTTTAAATACGCGACGTATTCCTCAAGACACATATTAGACTGGTACATTCTTTGCGCGTGATAGCGTCCTACGTAACGGTAATGCCACGGCTCGAACGTTATTCCGGTTATCTCCGTCTTATCCTGCGGATAGCGGAGAACAAAACCAAACTTCCAGCAATTCTCGCGAAGCCACGTGTAAGCCGGCTCGTTTGCAAACGCCGCACTCGCGGACGGCAGATTATGCATATCAACGCAAAGTCCCGTCTGATGCTCGCTCGAGCCGGGCGGATTTGAGAAGCTTGCCACCTTCTCGTAGTCGTAATTGTTCTGGGCAAGATACTGATTGAATATCTGCTCCTGATAGCTGTAGCTTCTGTAGGCACTCGTTACGCTTACATCATCGAAGCCTGCTGCTTCCATCTCCATAAACATCGCCTCAAGTGCCATCATCGCATAAAGACGAAGCTGCTGCTTTGCGCGTCCGTCCTGACGTGTCGCCTCGGTAAAATAAAGGTCCTGCGGCACGTAGGTGGAATCGAGAGTATGATCCGGGCTTACGAGTGTGAGATACTCGTCGGTATTTCCTGGATTCATATATTCCTCGTACATCGTAAGGTTATTGACAAATCCAAGGTCAGGCATCTGCGCCATAGTCTGCTCTGACTCATTGAGCGGCTTTATTGCCTGTGTTGACTGCAAAAGAAGCGAAAGACTTGCGTACTCTGCCTCCTCGCCCTTGGGAAGCTTGCCCTTTTCGTTAAGATTTGTAATTATACGAGAGATCTCAACCTCGTGCTTATTCTCGTTCACCTCTACGGTAAGTCCCTTAAAGTATGCATTAACAAAGCTTACAGGTACGTAAAGCTCATCGTTTTCAAAATAGCACTCCGCGGCAAGGCGAGCCTCAACGCCGTTCACGTAAACCTCGCGCGAGCCGATAATAAAGCGTATCTTTTCCTCGTCCTCGCCCTTGATAACATAAGTGAGATCATCCGTCTTGGAGCCCATCGGGACAAGATCGCACATTTGTGCAACGGCGGTAAAGCTTACGTAAACTCTGCCGTCGCGCACAGCCTTGTTATAAGGGAGCGTGTATTTGTCCTCGCCAATATGATACGTATAGCGCGAGGAATCGGCAGACGCCACGTGGTTAAGATTCAGGAAAAAAAGTCCTGCCGATATAGCTGCCATAATAACGAAAACAGCCGCAAAAAGCGCGAGCCTTGTCAAGAAAAGCTTTTTGGCTGCCGCACGGCGCTTTTTTGCATAGTATTTTTCGCGTTCCCTTCTCTGGCGGTTTATTGCCGCCTGCTCGGGAGTAAGCTTTGTGCGAGGCTTTTGAGCCTGCGCGCGTGCTTTTTGAGCGGGCTGCTGCCCCTTTGATACAGGGCGCTTCGCCTGAGGCGCATTCGCCGCCGTCTGTGGGCGCTGCGCCTGACGCGGCGGCATATTATTCTGTGCACCCGTCGGTCTGCTGCCGTTTGGTGTACGGTTATTATTCATATATTCTCACCCTTAATACAGTTTATAGTTATCAATAACATTATATCACATATTTTGCGACAAATAAATAGAAATTGGGATTTTTTCAGAATTTATTTTTCGGCAAATATTTTATAAGCAGTCCGCCGCAAAGTCCGACGAATATTCCCGAAATAACGCCCGTAAACGTAAGCACTATCATATAGTAACCAATTTCCGCCGTACGGAGCAGTACCATAGCGACAAGCACCTGCCCTACGTTGTGCATCACACCGCCCGCAACGCTAACACCGACACCCGACATAAAATTAAGCCGTTTAAGTATCGACATTACCGCAAGGCTCAAAGCCGCACCTGCAAGGCTGTATATAAACGTCATCGGATTTCCGAAAAGCGCGGCAACAACTATCATTCTGACAAGAGATATTACAGCAGCATCAAGCACTCCAAAGCGGTAAAGTGCGAATATCACGCAGATATTCGCAAGTCCGATTTTTATTCCCGGCACTGCCGCAAATATCGGCGGCAGCATAACCTCGACGTAGGAAAGTATGAGCGCTATCGCAGCGCAAAGTCCCATTACGGCGAGCTTACTGACTCTTTTGTTTCTCACCTTACACCTCACGAAATAATATCGGGCGCACTGTTATCCCTCGCGCTCGCGGTAATTACCACTTTATTTGGAAGGCACACGATGCTCTCGCCATCGCGCGAGATCGGCTTATGTGCCGCGCAGATACCGTCAGGACAGCTCGCACTCTCAACGTGTGCCTTGCCGTTTTCTATAACGAGAATATTGTATCCACCCTCTGAAAATATCTCCACGGTTCGATCATCGCCAAGCGAATATTCACCGTACAGCACACCGTCTACCGTTACGGATACCGTATCTCCGCCCGATCTGAACAGATAAAAGCCAAGTCCTACAAGAGCCGATATCAAAACGAGCGCGGCTATGAAGATTATATCATTTTTTAGTCTGCGTCCGCCGAAAGCAGTCTCGCTCATATTCAGCCCTCCCAAAGTATCTTAGATAAATAACATAATAATTATATAATAATTCGCGCCGATTGTCAATCTTTTTGCTAAATCGCAGCTTTGCCTGATTTTCGCACATCACGTTTTTTAAGTAAAACCTATTGATTTTTCCCAAAAACCGTGATATACTAAAAATAGGTACACGGGTATAGGAGCATCGGCACCGCCTACCCGTCGACAAATAACTCGAGCAGAAGGGAAACGTAAAGATGAGAAAAACACTCCGAATAATCGCGGTCTGTGCCGCCGTTGTTAGCCTTGTTGCAACGATTGCCCTGGGATTTATTTATCTTGAGGATGCGCTTAAGCGTTTAAAGGCCTTTAAATCCGGCTTTAAGAACAGATTTATAATCGACGACGAGGAAGAATGATCCTTCGGGGACTATGCTTGCATAGTCCTCACTTTTTACGCACAATTTCAAGCTATGAGGTGACACGTATGAACATCGCATTCGCCGGCTTTGGACACGCGCATATTTTCGCGCTTTACCGCGAAGCGCTCGCTCATAAAAAAGTTACTGTACTCGGAGCGTTTGAAGAAAGCGCCGAAGCACGCGCCCAAATATCCTACGAACGCAAAATCGAATTTAATTATGCCTCTTATGAAGAAATGCTTAATGACAGTCGTGTTGACGTAATTGCCATAGGCGATATTTTTGCAAAGCGCGGAAAACTTATAATCAAAGCTCTTAAGCACGGCAAGCACGTAATATGCGATAAGCCGCTGTGCACCTCGCTTGAGGAGCTTGATGAGATAAAGCGCCTTGCAAACGCAAGCGGACTGAAGGTTCACTGTATGCTCGAGCTTCGCTTTATGCCGCAGGCAGAAAAGGTGCGTGAGCTTATCCACAGCGGCGAAATAGGCGAGATAAAAAGCGCTAACTTTACCGCACAGCACCATTTAGCATACGGAACGCGCCCGGATTGGTACTTCAAAGACGGTGCTCACGGCGGCACGATAAATGATATTGCAATACACGGCATCGATCTGCTCCGATTTTTGACGGGCAAGGAGCTCACGAAAATACACGCAGCACGCACTTGGAACGCGTTCGCCGACAAAGAGCCGCACTTTAAAGACTCGGCGCAGTTTATGGCGGAGATGGACGGAATGGCGCTTATGGCGGATGTGTCGTATGCCGCACCGAAATGCCCTCTCCCGACGTATTGGGACGTCTATCTTTGGGGAACGGACGGAATGATAAATTTCAGATGCGCTGACAACGAGATACGCATCTACAAGAATGAAAAAACAACTATCACGTGCGAGGCAACTCCGTCGCGCTTCATCGACTGTCTTATTGACGAAATAAGCGGCGGTGCACCTATTATAAACACCGCGGATTCGCTCGAATCCGCAAAACAAGCGCTGATGCTTCAAGCGTTTGCAAACGAGGTCGGATAATGAAAAAATCAGATATTACGAAAGAAAAAATACTTCGTGCCGCCGAAACGGCATTTGCTGAACGCGGACTCTACGGCGCGCGGGTCGACGAAATAGCCGAGCTTGCAGGTGTAAACAAGCGAATGATATACGCTCATTTCGGCAGCAAGGATGACCTGTACCTTGCTGTGCTTGATGCGGTATACGGAAGGATTGCTGACGAGGAGCAAAATATCCTTTCACAGACTGCCGACTGCGTAGAGCTTATACGCCGCAATATTGAGGGCAACTTCAAATTTCTGTGTGCCAATCCGACGTTCGTTAAAATGGTGCTTTGGGAAAACCTAAACGGTGGCGATTATTTAAAGCAGTCCTCGTCAATAAGCGCCAAGCGGGCATCGCTCACCACATTCAGAAACGTCCTTCTGGAAGGAATAACAAAGGGTGTTTTCCGTTCCGACATAGACGTTGACGAGCTTGTTCTCTCTAGCCAGATGTTTGTATATTCGTATTTTTCCAACATACATACGATGGCATACATTATGGAACGAGATTTTCTGAACGAGGAATCGTTACAAAAGCGCTGTGAGCACATAACGGATATGATACTGCGGTACATTATGAAATAAAAATTCGAGGCTGTCCTTTTTGGACAGCCTATTTTCTAAAAACTATTGACTTATCAGAGCAGATATGCTATAATTAAAGTAACCAAACAGTTACTTTGGAGGATTACTATGTGGACTGAAGAAGAGCTTAACAGTATGCTGACCGAGCCGTCGGCGGCGCTTATTGAGGATATCAAGAAAATAGACGGCGACATTATGGTGCTCGGCGCAGGCGGCAAAATGGGACCTACGCTTTGCATTCTCGCTAAAAATGCAATAGAGAAGGCAGGCGTAGAGAAGCGCGTTATCGCCGTTTCTCGCTTTACCGATCCTATCGCAACCGCGCTTCTTAATGATAACGGTGTTGAAACGATAAGCTGCGACCTTCTCGACACGGAGCAGCTTCGCGCGCTTCCCGATGTGAAGAACATCATCTTTATGGCTGGCAGAAAATTCGGCACGGACGGCGGCGAATGGCAGACGTGGGCTATGAATTCCACCCTTCCCGCGTTTGTGGCGGAAAAGTTTAAGGGTGCAAACATCGTCGTATTCTCCTCGGGCAACATCTACCCTATCGTCCCCCTCTCTACAGGCGGATGCACAGAAAAGGACAAGGTAGGCCCCATCGGCGAATATGCAATGAGCTGTCTTGCACGCGAGCGCGCATTCGAATATGCGGCACACAAGTACGGCACGAAGGTATTCATCTACCGCCTCAACTTCGCAGTTGACCTTCGCTACGGCGTACTCTACGATATGGCTGAAAAGATAATGAGCGGCACGCCTATCGACATTAAAACACCCGCGCTTAACTGCATCTGGCAAGGAAGTGCCAACGAGATCGCAATACGCGGTCTTCTCCACGCAGATGAAAACGTTAAGATAATGAACGTAACCGGTCCCGAAACCGTATCTATACAGAAGGCGGCGAGAAAGCTTGCGAAGTATCTCGGCAAGGAAGCTATTTTCGAGGGCGTCCCCGGCACGGATGCTTACCTCAACGACGCGTCGCAGGCTATGGAGATATTCGGTTATCCGTCGGTAAATATAGAAACGCTTATTCGCTGGCAGGCAGAGTGGATCCTCGACGGCGGCCGCTCGCTCGGCAAGCCTACTCACTTCGAGGAGAGAAAGGGTAGCTATTAAAATGAACAGAACTGCAAAGGCACTTGAAATATTAAAGTCGGGTACCGTTATCCCGGCAACACCGCTCGCTCTCACGGCAGAGCGCAAATTCGATGAGGCATCGCAGCGCCGACTCACGAGGTACTATCTCGAGGCCGGCGCCGGCGGTATCGCAACTGCAGTGCACAGCACACAGTTTGAAATACGCGATCCCAAGGTTAATCTTTTTGAAACCGTGCTTCGCACAGTTTCCTCGGTAATCGACGGCTTTGAAGCGGAAACCGGTAAGACGGTTGTCAAGGTATGCGGCGTTTGCGGCAAGACCGAACAGGCAATAGCTGAAGCGATGCTCGCTAAAGATATCGGCTACGATGCGGTGCTTTTAAGCCCCGGCGGACTACGCGATTTTGACGAGGAGTATATGATCGAGCGCACAAAGGCGGTCGCAAAGGTAATGCCCGTTATCGGATTTTATCTTCAGCCAAGCGTTGGCGGACGTGTGTTCAGCTACTCATATTGGGAAAGAATATGCGAAATCGAGGGCGTTCTCGCGATCAAGTGCGCTCCCTTCAACCGCTATCTTACCCACGACGTCGTACGCGCGGTGGCACTTTCAAGCCGCGCTGACGAAATCACGCTCTACACGGGTAATGACGACAACATCGTTTTCGATCTGCTCACAGAATACCGCTTTACCAAGAACGGCAAGAAGGTAACAAAACGCTTTGAAGGCGGACTTCTCGGCCATTGGTGCGTATGGACCAAAAAGGTCGTTGAGATGTTCCCCGCTCTCAAGAACGGAACTCCGAGTGCAGATCTTCTCTCGCTCGCCGCGGAGATAACCGATGCCAACGAGGCGATCTTCGACTCGACCAACGGCTTTGCAGGATGTATCCCCGGCATACACGAGGTGCTTCGCCGTCAGGGGCTTCTTGAGGGCATTTGGTGCATTAATCCGAATGAGGCGCTCTCAAATGGACAGGATGATGAAATTGAACGCGTATGCAAAGCCTATCCTCATCTTTGCGACGATGAATTCGTAAAGGACTTTCTTGCACGCTACAAGGCGTAGAAAGGGGTTTAAAATGTTTAAGTTAGGTATCGTTGGAACAGGTCTTATAGCGGGCGGACACGCAAAGGCTATTGCCGCTATGGAAGGCGAATGCACGCTTGCGGCAGTCGCAGACATCGACGGAGAAAAGGCGAAGGGCTTCGGCGAGCGCTTTGGCGCACCGCATTTCACGGACTACCGCGAAATGGCAGACACCGTCGAGCTTGATGCGGTAATATTAAATCTTCCGCACTTTCTACACCGCGACGTAACCGTATATTTTCTCGAGCGCGGCATAAACGTGCTTGTTGAGAAGCCAATGGCTAACACCGTCGAGGAGTGTGACGAAATGATCGCCGCGGCAAAAAAGAGCGGTGCAAAGCTCGCTGTCGGTCACGTTCAGCGCTACTACGAGAGCGTTAAGAGAGTTAAAGAGATCATCGAAACCGAGCGTTTCGGCAAGCTCTGCATGATTCGCGAGGTGCGCAACACCGACTATGCAAACGAGCGCCGTCCAAAATGGTTTTTATCAAAGAAGCTTGCAGGCGGCGGCATCGCGATGAACTTCGGCGCGCATTCGCTTGACAGACTTTTCTATGCAACGGGACTTTCGGTTGAAAAGGTGCACAGCGTCACTTCAAATCCCGTCACGGGCGATGACGTTGACGTTTGCACACAGATATTTTTAGAGCTTTCGGGCGGTGTGTCGCAGACGATAACCCTCTGCGGCTCGCACGTTCCAAACGAATTCGAAACCGCATACTATTTCACCGACGGCGCTGTGAAGATCATCAACGCCTGTGAGCTTGTAGTGTACGAAAACGGCGAATGGGTAAACTACGGCGGCCGCGACGAGCTTATGCTCGATCAGCTCGGTGAGTTCGTGAAATTATTAAAGGACGAGCCAAATGAAATGTCAACTCCCGAATACTCGCGCGAGATCGTTCGAGTCATCGAAGAAATCGTAAATAAGTAAAATTAAATCCCTCGGCTTTAGCCGAGGGATTCTTTTATTTAACGTCGTAGGTAACTTTTATTGTGTGCTTGTCGGAAACTTCCGTTTCGTAGTAGATATGCCACTGCGGCGCTTCCTTCGCGTGGAACTGTTCGGGTACGCCTTCGTTAAGGTCCACTCCGAACTTGTCGGATATTTCGCGAAGCGTGAGCGAGCTGTCGGGCGAAACCGTCATTTTGACTCCGCCGCGCTCGATTATAACTTCGTTGCCGTCAGCTACGGGTGCAGATAATGCGTGAAGCGGATAGGTTATCTTAACGCCGTGATCTGCCTCGATCTCGTCAAGCACCGTAATGCGTCTGTCTTCAAGCGTGATCGTACGCTGCCACTTCTTTAGCATCGGGTAAGATGCGGATATGTCAAGTACCGCGCGCTTGGTAACGCCATCGTCCGTACAGGACACGATCTTGCCGCGCGAGTTCATGCTCGCCGCCTCCTGACCGACACCGTCGACAAGCATTGCATTGTGCGCGACCGTCTGCCGCATCCAATTAAAATGATGCGCCGTTCCGTACTCTCTGCCGAAATATCCCGACGGAGAGATGAGCGCCGTTCCCTTATAGTAGATCGCAAAGCTACCCTGATCGGCGTGACGGTGAGTGTCCGAGCCGAACTTCGATGCTCTTGCAAGAACCGCAAGGTCATTTTCGGTGTTTCTGATATCGGTGTGCATACTGACAAATCCCGCATCGGGGAACACCGCCGTATCAGAAAGCTCCTCGCAAAGTGCTCTCGACGTCGGCTTACCGACGGGCAGGAAAATATCAAGCAAATGCAGCTTGTAAATCTCCGGCGATGCGGACTTTGCAGCAAGCTTTTTCGCCTCGTCGGGACCGAATCTGTCAGCCCAGAAGCGCATCGGGCTTTGCGCGAAAAATCCCGGCCAGGCAGGATCGTCGGGGGTACACCAATATCCGTCGCCAAACGGGTGATTCTCCTGCCGTGGATTTGCGAAATGCAAAAAGAATTTAGTAAGTCTTTGATAGAACGGACGGTTTAAGAAAGACGTTCCGCCAAAGCGCTCAACTGCCGAGAAAAACGGTATAAACCATTTCGTATAGCTCGTCGAATAAAAAGCGCCCTCTGCCCAACCACCGTCGGGTGTGCCGTAATACGGGAAGATACCGCCGAATATTTCAAGTGAATATTCAAGCCAGCGCACAAGCTCATCCTCGGGCACAACGCCGCTATCTTTAAGCACAAGCGCCGCTTCACCGAGGTATGCCGGCAAGCGACCTGCGTGAGAGTTGCCGGGATTTTGGCAGTAATCGAGATTTTTCAGAACCTCGTATGCCTGCGTTGCATATACGCGAATGGTAGAGGCAACGTATCTACGCTCCTTATCGTCAAGAAGCGGATAAAGCATATCATAAACCGCCGGCAAGCAGCGAATCATCGAAAGCCCGATCTCATCGCCCCAGCTCCACTGAACCGAAAACGGTCCGTGCGGATTTCGGTCACACAGCGTGAAAAGCATTTCCTTTGCAAATGCGCCCGCGCGCTCGTCACCTATGAGCGCGTATCCAAGCGCACACGCGACGAGATTACGGTCAACATATTCGCGGAAAACACCGAGGAACTCCCGATAAGGAAGCGCCCCCGGATCGCGGTGATACATCGGAAGCGGCGGCATACCGTTTTCATACGCAAGCTCGATATTACGGCGAAGCACCGTAAGCTCCGCTTTATGTGTGCGAACTATCTCGGGAATATCATTTTCAAAAAAGAGATGGCGCGGATGCACGTCAGGCACCTTGGAAAGCAGCGTTTTCGCGTCGACTCGCGGTATCTCCACGGCATAGTCAGCGAGAGTAAACTGCATCTCACCGCGCTCTGCCCCCTCACAGTACACGTTCCACTTATACTCGCCGGCACCGGGAAGCGTAACAACACAGTAGTTAAAGCCCGTGTCCGCACGGAATATTTCACCGCTCTTATCCGAAACGGTAACGGTATAAGTATGCTTTCCCTCTATCGGTATCCAACAAAGGCAGGCGGGATTTTCCTCGACTACCCTGCCCGCTTCGGGAAATGTAAAGACCTGTATTTTGGACGTACGTTCAAGCGGAAACTTCAGATTTGACATTTTATCCCTCATTTTTTAGACTTACTGTACCAGATATATTCGCCCGTTTCGGGATTGATCTCGCCTATCTGCTTTGCCGGAACGCCTGCCATTATCGCGTAGTCGGGCGTGGATTTCGTAACTACCGCACCTGCGCAGATAAGATTTGCGCGTCCCATCTTAACTCCGCCCGTCACGGTAACGTTCGATGCGAGCCAACATCCGTAGCCTATCACTATGCTGTCGTCGCCGTCGCGATTTGTACGCGCGGAGAACCAGCCCGTTTTGGGATCAAACTTGTGATTGCCCGCTGCAACCGAGCAACCGGGTCCGATCATAGTGTGGTCTCCGATCGTAATATCGCCGTTAAGATAAGCGTACAGACCGATATAAACGTCCTCGCCGATCTGCTCCTTGGGTACGCGAACGACCGCGCCCGGTGCTATTCTGACACCGTTTTCGCCGTATCCCATAACTCTCGCGCGGCGGCTGTCACCCTCAAAGTTGTGATGCTCGTTGCAAAACGCGGTAAACTCCGCGAAGCGCTCGTCGGTAAATTCAACGCTTATAAAGCCGTTATCTTTTTCGGACATTTTTCTTTTCTCCGTTTCATATTTTTATGCTGATACTACCGTCCTCGCCGTATTCGATCGGCTCAAAATCGCGGCAGAAGCTGTCTATTTCTTTAAGAAGCGAATCCTTTGTATGTGTCGGATGCGACTCGGCGAGTATGGTCTTCGCAACGGCAGCTCCGCCCTTAAGAAAATCGTATGCAAGACGTGTCAGCGCCTCTGCACCGAGCATATACGCCCACTCGGGATTTTTTATGGTAAAGTCCGCGCCGTGACCGCGTCCTGCCGTGCCGCTGACGGATGCCTGTATGCAAGGCATAACGCAAGCGATATCACCAATATCCGTGCAGCCGGGATCAAAATATCCCTCCTGCTCGTTTATATCCTCGCGCGGCACGAGCGTTGCGAATGTGTCAACCATAGCACGCTGAAGTGCCTTACATGGTACGAAGGGCATATCGCCCGGTCGGTCGGATATTTCCACCGATGCACCGATCGCCGCAGTACAGCAGGCTACCGTGCGGTTGATCTTATCGTTTTCGGCTCTGATCGCTTCAACATTCGAGCCTCGAAGCTGCGCTTCCATACGTACGTCGTCTGCCACGACGTTTACAGCATCGCCGCCCTTCGAATACCAATAACTAAATCGCGTGTAGTTCTGCTCGCGGAATGTGTCGCGCTGCGCGTTAACGCCGTTCATCGCAAGTGTCGCCGCCTCAAGCGCGTTTACACCGTTCCAGGGACCCGCAACGTGCGAGCTCCTGCCCTTGAAGCGCAACATTTTTATAATCGAGCCGTTGCTTCCGGGATTAAAATAGAAGCAAGGCTTCTTTCCGCCAAGCGTATGTATCATAACGGCGATATCAACGCCGTCAAAAAGTCCGCGGTGCAAAAACTCAACCTTTCCGCTCGTGTAGCGTATCACGCCGTCACGGCGAAGCTTTTCGCGCTCCTCAACCTGAAGCTCCTCTGCCGGAACTGCCATAAAGCGTACCTTACCGCAAAGGTCAGCAAGCACACGCTCATCGCGAAGCACGTATGCCGCACCAATAAGCTCTGCGTCCTGCGCATTGTGAGCGCATACGTGCGCCGCACCCGTAACGGGATCTGCCGCTGGATGCTCGCGGCATACGAGCGCGTCCATTTCCGCCATCAGTGCAACGCACGGGCCGGGACGTCCCGTATCAAGCTCCGCGATAAATCCGGGGATATTTCCTGCCGTCTTTACCTCGTAGCCGAAATCCTCGAATTTTTTCTTTAAAAATTCGTGTGCCTTCCACTCAAAAAAGCCAAGCTCGGGATTATCCCAAAGATACTTTCCCACCTCGTATATGTGCTCTCTCGCCGCTTCTGTAAGCTCGTGTATTATCTGCAAACCGGCTCACCGTCCTCTATAATAATGTATATCAAATGTACCTACAACTACATCCTACACTATCAAAAAAGGTTTGTCAATATCTGCGAGGAAATTTAGTAACCATTTAGTTATTTTCGCTTCGTGCGATTATAAAAAGCCTCGCTTTCGTATGGAAAGCGAGGCTTTTTGGTTAAATTAAAGGTTATAATATCTGTCGAACTCTGCGGGATGCGGAATCTTTGCAAGTTCTGCACACTCTGCGCGCTTTGCCTTGACAAAATTCTTTAAAAGCTCCTCGGGGAATACTCCGCCGGCGGTCAGATAATCGTGATCTGCCTCGAGCGCGTCGAGCGCCTCGGGAAGCGAGGTGGGAAGTCCCTTAAGCTTTGCCTTCTCCTCCTCGGGAAGATGATAGAGGTTGAAGTCGTAGGGGCCCCAGCCGTTTGCGTGAGGATCGATCTTGTTCTTGATACCGTCAAGACCCGCCATAAGGATAGCCGCGTAGCAGAAGTACGGGTTGCAGGTAGGGTCGGGGTTACGAAGCTCAAATCTTCTCTTCTCGGGGCTCTTTGCATACGCAGGAATACGAATGACTGCGCTTCTGTTGGAGGTTGCGTAGCCAACGGTAACGGGCGCCTCAAATCCGGGAACAAGACGCTTGAAGGAGTTAGTGCTGGGATTGGTGATAGCGCAAAGAGATGCGATGTGCTTTAAAAGTCCGCCCATAAAGTAGTGTGCGGTTTCGCTGAGGTGAGAGTATCCGTTATCATCAGAGAATACGGGCTTGCCGTCCTTCATAAGAAGCATGTGTACGTGCATACCGCTTCCTGCCTCACCGTAGATCGGCTTGGGCATAAAGGTTGCGCTCTTGCCGTACTTGAGCGCGGTGTTGTGAATGATGTACTTTATCATCATAGTAGCGTCAGCCATATGTACTACCTCGCCAAGCTGAGGCTCGATCTCGAACTGACCGGAAGCTGCTACCTCGGGATGATGGTAATTGATATCAATACCCATTTCCTTCATAAGCATACACATCTCGCTGCGGCACTCGTAGGAAATGTCAAACGGCTTTGCTATGTGGTAGTTCTTCTGCTTGGGAACAACGACGCCCTTGCCCTCCACAGCGCTGTTCCAATACGACTGAACAGCATCCACGGAAGCGCCGATATAGTTGCCCTCAACGCCCCAGGTTACGTTATCAAAGAGATAAAACTCGAACTCGGGAAGAATATACATCGTATCAGCTATACCGCTCTTTTTCATCTCCTCGACAGCCGCACGGATAATGTTTCTCGGGTACTGTGCGAGCGGACGGTTTTCGGGAGAATCGATGATCATTGCGTTACCCGTCATAGAAAGTGTCGGGATAGAGCAGAAGGGATCGATAACTGCGGTGTCGGGATCGGGAATGAACACCATATCGCTCTTTTCAACTACTGCATAGCCGTAGTTCGAAGCGTCAAAGCCGATACCGCTCTTCATCGTATCCTCGGAAAAGTTCTCCGCAGGGATAGTAACGTGGCGGTACTGACCGTTGATGTCAACCATTTTGAAGTCTACCATTTTGATGCCGTTCTCTTTGATCAGAGAAAGCACGTCTTTGATGCTCTTTGCCATAATTATCTCCTCATTATAATTAAAATTGTTTTATAGTTTACTTACTGGAGCAGCTCGAACTTGTAGCCAACGCCCCAAACCGTCTTAAGTATCCACTTATCGGATACGCCCTCAAGCTTCTCGCGAAGACGCTTAACGTGAACGTCAACCGTACGGGAGTCGCCGAGATAGTCAAAGCCCCAAACCTTGTCAAGAAGCTGATCGCGCGTGAATACGCGATTGTAGTTCGAAGCAAGGAAATAAAGAAGCTCAAGCTCCTTCGGAGGAATGTCAACCGACTTGCCGTTTAATTTAAGCTCGTACTTCTGACGGGAAATTTCGATGTTATCGAACTTGATAGTTTCGTCGTCGTTCTGATTGTCGTGTGCGCTGTAGCGGCGAAGGACTGCCTTTACGCGCGCGGAAAGCTCCTTGGTTTCAAACGGCTTTACCATAAAGTCGTCCGCGCCAAGCTCAAGGCCGAGCACCTTGTCGAACACCTCACCCTTTGCGGTAAGCATAATGATCGGCTTCGAGGACATTTCGCGAATCTCGCGGCATACCTGCCAGCCGTCCTTTTTGGGAAGCATAATGTCGAGGAGCACAAGATCGGGCTCGTACATTTTAAAGAAGCTTACGCCCTCCGCTCCGTCATTGGCGGTTTTCACCTCATAGCCCTCGTTTTCGAAATACAACCGAAGGAGATCACAGATATTAAGGTCGTCGTCCACAACAAGAATTTTCGTTGCCATTTGTGTTTACTTCCTTTCTTTTATAGTAATTTTTAAGTTAAACTTTGTTATTTCTGTGACAATGTGCACAATTTGTTGTTCATAATTTCACACATTCGTCAAATTGTTAATTTCGTGAAATATATAACCATATTCACAATTGTATTATAGCAGAGTAAAATGGATTTGTCAAGACGTCACTGTGAAGATACGGTGAATTTTTGCCATTTTATCAAAATCAAACACGAATAAGTTTCGTCCAACCGACACTTGACATTGTTCGATGCAAAAGCTATAATAATATTAAGTATAGTGAGGTGTTTATATGACTTACGATATTACCGCGTTTGGAGCCGTAGGCAACGGCATAACCCTTAACACTTCGGCAATTCAGTCTGCGATCGACGCTTGCAGCGACGCAGGCGGAGGACGCGTAAACGTTCCTGCAGGCATATTCAAAACAGGCACACTGTGGCTCCGCTCAAATATAGAGCTGCATCTTGAACACGGTGCTACTCTTTTGGCATCCGACAATCTTGACGACTATAACGGCGATGATGCATATGCACAGAATTTCGGCTATCCGGAGCTCGAGCAGTGGCACGCGAAGCACCTCATAATCGCGCTTGAAACGACCAACACCTCCATCACCGGCTTCGGCACCGTTGACGGAAACTGCTACGCTTTCGTTGACGACGATTTTGAAAATATGCCCACCTACGGCTGGAGATACGGCAAGACCAAAATCAAGGATATGAGCGTGCTTCGTCCCGGTCCGCTCGTAGTATTCGTTGAATGCACGCACGTGGATATTCGTGACTTCACGATAAGAAACGCTCCCTGCTGGTCACTTCTCATTCACGGTTGCGAGTACGTATCTGTACGCGGATACAAAGCACTCAACCCACGAAATATGCTCAACTCCGACGGACTTGACATCGACACCTGCCGCTACGTCACCGTTTCCGACTGTATCATCGACACCGGCGACGATGCGATTGCCATAAGATGCTGCGAGCATCACCTCAAAAACAAAAATATTCACTGCGAATACATCACAGTAACCAACTGCGTTTTCCGCACGGGAATATGCGCCTTCAGGCTTGGCGTTGGATTTGGCACGATCAGGCACGTTCAAATTTCCAATATATCCGTCGAGCGCAGCTGTATGCTCGTTCAGTTCTGTACCGCGTACCTCGAGAACGGATGCGCACACATCAGCGACATAAATATAAGCAACATATGCGCGACTGAAACAGACCGCTTCATCCAGCTTTTCACGAAAAACGGCGCGACCGTCAAAAATGTCACGCTTGAAAATATTAGCGCCGAATGCTGTGCGATGAGCTACATCGAATGCGAGGACGGCGCCGTCGAAAATATCACGCTCAAGGATATTGACATCACACTCACCGACAGAAAAACCGAGCTCACCGAGGCCGAATTCAAAAAGCGCGGCGCTCATCTGTTTAAGCTTCGCGGAGCCGCAGAGGTACGCCTCGACAACGTTAAAATCCGTGGCTCGCTTTACGGCTGTGACGAGCCCATTTCCATAACCGATTGCGACGGCCTTGTAAAAAAAGATTGCAATTTCTAAATAAAAACGCTCACATAAGCTGTGAGCGTTTTATTTTTTTATTTATCCTCTGCCGCAAGGTATTCCTCTGCCATATGAACGGAAACCGCGCCGTCCGCCACCGCCGTTACGACTTGACGCAGATGCTTTGTGCGCACATCGCCTGCGGCGTATACGCCCTCGATGCCAGTTTTCGTCGTTTCGTCTGCGACTATATATCCGTTGTCGTCAAGCTCGACGGCGCCCTTTAAAAAGTCTGTCGCAGGCTTTCTTCCGATGCTCACGAAAACTCCGTCAAGGGAAATATCACGTTTTTCTCCCGTCTGTGTGTCCTTTACCTTAACACCGTCAAGGCGCTCGCTAACGCTGAATCCAGAAACGGTGCTGTTCCACACAAACTCAATATTTTCCGTATTACGAAGCGGCTCGTGGTAGATCTTCGTCGCGCGAAGGCTGTCACGGCGGTGTATGAGATACACCTTTTTCACAAGCCTTGAGAGATAGAGCGCATCCGCCGCCGCAGAATTTCCTCCGCCCACAACGGCTACGGTCATATCCTTATAAAATCTGCCGTCACAGTGCGCGCAGTAGTGTACGCCCTGACCGATAAGCTCGCGTTCGCCGTCAACCCCAAGCTCACGCGGATTTGCACCCGTCGCGATAACAACGGTCTTTCCGAAAAACTCACCGCTTGTAGTCTGCACTTTCTTGAGCTTGTCCGAAAAATCAAGCTCCGTCACCTCGCAATACTCGGTTTTTGCGCCAAAGCGCTCTGCGCCTGACTGCATCTTCATACCGAGCGTGAATCCGTCTATTCCCTCGTCAAAGCCGGGGTAGTTATCAATGTCGCCAGTCAGCGTCATCTGCCCGCCTGCGGACATTTTTTCTATCACGACCGTATCAAGTCCTGCGCGTGCGGCATACAAAGCGGCTGTGTATCCGGCAGGACCGCCGCCGATAATTATCATATCGTAAACGTGTTGCATAGTTATTCCTCCAAACTCATCTTGCTACCATATATTATACACTATCCCGAGTGCTTTTTCTACAGTTTTATTGCAAATATCAGAATTATGTGCTATAATTATTTAAAAGTAATCTCCACAACCTATATATAAAGGATAAATACAATGAACAACACGTTTAACAAGCTTCCCGACACGGTCATCTTCGACGAAAATACGCCGGCTCTCGTTATAATCGACCAGACGCTTCTGCCGACAAAGCTCGAGCTTATCAGCCTTTACGATCAGGCGGAAATTTGGGACGCCATAAAAAAATTAAAGGTACGCGGCGCGCCTGCTATCGGCGTTGCCGCAGGCATCGCGCTATATCTCGCCGCTCACGCTATTTCTAAAAGCGGAGTAACTGACAGTACAGAGTTTTTAGGGAAATTGAACGCCGCGAAGGATTATCTCGCCTCCTCGCGTCCTACCGCAGTAAATCTCTTTTGGGCGCTTGAGCGTATGTACGGCGCGGCAGAGGCGCTCATCGCGAGCGGCAGCTCTGTCAGTGCGTGCGTATACGGACTCGCTGACGAGTGCAAGGCAATACGCGACGAGGATATAGCCTCCTCTAAAGCTATCGGCGAAAACGGCCTTACGCTTCTTACCGACGGTTGCGGCATACTCACACATTGCAACGCGGGTCAGCTCGCGACCGTCCGCTACGGCACGGCACTCGCCCCCATACACATCGGCCGGGAAAAGGGTATGAATTTTAAAGTCTACTGCGACGAAACAAGACCGCTTTTACAAGGCGCAAGACTTTCCTCCTACGAGCTCGTCTGCGACGGAGTTGACACGACGGTAATATGCGACAATATGGCATCGCAGGTGATGAAGGGTGGTAAGGTACAGGCAGTAATCGTCGGCGCCGACCGCATCGCCGCAAACGGCGACGCGGCAAACAAAATCGGAACGTCCGGCGTGGCTATTCTCGCAAAATACTACGGTATTCCCTTCTATGTAGCGGCACCCTGCTCTACCATCGACGTAACGCTTTCATCGGGCGACCTTATCCCGATCGAACAGCGTGATCCGGATGAGGTGACCGAGATGTGGTACGCAGAACGTATGGCACCCGAAAATGTCGGCGTATTCAACCCCGCATTTGACGTAACGCCAAACGAGCTTATTACGGCAATCATCACCGAGCGCGGTATAATAAGACCGGGCTTCACCGAGAACATTGCCAAAATAATGGAGAAATAAAAATGACAGACATAGAAAAGAAGCTTATCGCCGATATGATCGACGTCGGCAAAAAAATGTATCTGCGCGGCTTTGTTGCGGCAAACGACGGTAATTTAAGCGTACGCTGTCCCGACGGCGTTTGTGCTATCGTTACCCCTTCGGGCGTATCCAAGGGCAGTATGTGTGAGGATATGTTCGTCAAGGTGCGTATATCCGACGGTGAGGTGCTTGAGGGCACACATAAGCCGTCAATCGAAACGAAGATGCACCTTCGTCTTTACACCGAGAACCCCGACATTTCTGCGGTAGTGCACGCGCATCCTATCTTTGCAACCACGTTTGCGATAGCCCGTCAGCCGCTTAACGAACCTATATACCCCGCCTCGATGATGAACCTCGGCGACGTACACGTTGCCGAATATTCCGCCCCCGGCACAGATGGTGTCGCAGACTCCGTCGCACCGTATGCGAAAAATTCGCGTGCGCTCTTACTTGCAAATCACGGAGCGCTTACCTGGGCGCGCGATATACTTACCGCGTGGTACCGTATGGAGGAGCTTGAAAATTTCGCGCACCTTACGTTCAACACAGTCTACGTAATGAAAAAGGCCGCAGAGGTTCCCGTTTTGGAGCCACTGCCAGATAAAAAATAAGCACAAAGAAAATCCGCCGATTTCGGCGGATTTTCTGTTTTTATTAAGAGTTTGATTAACCCTTGTGCTCCTCTTTCCAGGTAAGCTCAAGAGCTGCCCAGTCACGCATCTGGCGAAGTGCAGTCCATCTCTCATTACCGTTGTCGTCCATCTTATAGTCGTGAGAGTTGGTCGCTTCCTGAATCTCTGCATAATACCACTTGGTAGTATCAGCGTTATCGGGCCACTTGATCATAGTATCAAGCAGGTAATCCTTATGCGGTGCACGCTCAAGCGTACGGTTCACTATCTTCATCGTTTCTGCACGCGTTACCGCCTGATCGGGATGGAAGGTACCGTCGCCGTATCCGTCAACGATGCCGAGCTTGGAAGCTTCTTCAATAAACTTCTCTGCCCAGTGAGCCTCGATGTCGGAAAATTCGGTCGTCTTGCCCGCTGTAGTATCGTAGAACGAAGATGCGATCTTGATAAGCTCTGCTCTGGTGATCGTATCGTTCGGCTTGAACGTACCGTCGGTATAGCCGTCGAGTACGCCAGCGTTTGCAAGAGTGGAGATCGCTGTGTTGTACCAATCATCCTCTGCAACGTCGGTGAACTTATTGGTCTGTGCCCAATAGTGATTACGCGCGTTGTCAGTAAGCATACGGAAGAAGATAGTTACAACCTCCGCACGGGTGATATTTGCCTCAGGACGAACGGTTCCGTCGGGATAACCGATGATGTAACCGAAGTGGTCGTCCTTTTCAAGCATTATCTCTGTGTAGGTGTTGGTAAACTCTATCTCGGTTTCCTTCTCCTTAACCACACTAACAACGCCGTCCTCATCACTCGAGGTCACGTTGAGAGTATAGCCGTCGATCTCGGATCTTCTTTCAACGACCTTGTACTGACCGGAGAGAAGCTTTACCGATGCGCTCTCGCCTGCCTTGATAACGACAGTTTCCACAAAGGTAAACTCGTCGCCGTTCACCTTGAAAATATCAAAGGTTTATTCAGTAGGCGCATCTGCATCGTCGGGTGCAACGAGAGTCTTGCTTATCGTAAGGGTGCCGCGCGGGATAACGGGAATCACGATGTTATTATCTTTAAACTCACCGTAAATCTCAACGTCGGACCAAGGCATAATAAAATTATCGTCAGCTGCAATAAACGCCGCATCCATCTTCACGTTTATAGGATCGTCCCAACCCTGGAACGTGCCCGAGCCGGTGGGATCCTCGATAATGTCGTGTACTGCGCCGGGAATAACCTCGTAGGTTTCGTAAAGCACGCCGTCAACGTAGTATCTGACCTCGTAAACGCCGTCGTGCTGACCGTAGAGAACTACATCTCTTGCGGGCATTGTGAAGGTTGCAGCGCCGGTAACATTGACCTCGTTGGAGTGCCAGCCATTAAATGCAAATCCATCGTAATCATCCAGCTTGTCTGCAATCGTAACGGTTGCTCCGTACATCACTCCGGTGAGTCCGTCGGGGATAACGATTCCCTCGGGGTCAATACCCGTGTAAACATAGGTCACGTTGTAGGTAAGACGGTCGTAGTAGAGGTTAAGCACGAGGCTTCCGTCGCCCTTAACGTATCCGAAGTATTCGTCATTATCGGACGGAGAGGAAACAAATCCCTCATAGGTCTTGATGTAGTCGGGATATGCACTTACGTAATGTCCGGTAACTGCGCTGAGTGTTTCCTCATCGCGAATTACCTCGTCGTAGTACTTGCCGTTGTGTTCCTTGGTGCCGGTACCCTCGAGCACCTGCTGCCAATATTTAATCTTGTAGTTAACGGTGTCAGCAGTAAAGCTACCGGTCAGAACAACGTCATTTGCAGGCATAGTAAACTCGCCGTTTGCAACTGTTGCATCATCGGTCGTCCAACCGCTGAAGGTGTAGCCGGCAATGGTATAGCCCTCGTGTACGTCAACGTCAGCGCCAAACTTGTAAGCTGCCGACTGCGGCACGTCTGCTCCGTCAGGGATAAGCGTGCTTTCTATAACGTAAGTAACGTTATATTCGTTTGCGGTGTAGTAGAACTTAAGCGTGAGTGTACCATCTGCATTAACGGTGCCGCCAAGCACGGTCTTTTCTGCATTCGCAAACGCAATACCGCTGCCTGCGGGTATATTACCTTCGGTCACGTCAGCGGAATAGGTGTAACCGTGGATAATGTGATTTGTGGCGGTTACCCTCTGATCGGTAACGCCTGTGCGAACATCGCTTATGCCGTGAAGCACGTAGGTGTTGCCACTCTCTACCCAATGCTCAACCTTGTACGTAGCCGCATCTGCGGTGTAAGCACCGGTGAAGATCACGTTGCTCTGCGGCATAGTAAATTCGCCGCCGTTTACGGTAACGTTTTGTGCACTCCAGCCGCTGAAGGTGTAACCGTCGATCTCATCGGCCGCCATAACGGTTACGGTCGTGCCGTGAGCATATGCGGTATTGTCAACGGGAAGGACAGCGCCTGCGGGAGCAGTTGTATAAACGTAGGTTACCGTGTAGGTGTTTCTATCATAGTAGAGCTTGAGCACAGTCGAGCCGTCGCCTGCGATAACGCCGGTACGGGTTGCCGCAGATTCGGTCTGATTGTAAGTGTAGCCCGCAACACCAATAGGCGTTGCAGTCACCTGTGTGCCGGTCGGACCCGTAAGCGAATCGGTCTTGTACGGAGTAGATTCATATACACCGTCAACAGTCGTTTCAAGATAATGCTCTACCTTGTAGGGAGTATCGGTGTTTGCTACGAATCTGCCGACGAGCTCAACGTTGTGTGCAGGCATCTCAAAGGAGTCTATCTCCGTCTTGGTTCCGTCGTTGTTGCGGTACCATCCCTTGAACGTGTAGCCGGGAGCACTTGCATCAGTAGCAACGGTTACAGGCGACTTATATTCGTAGGATTCGGTAGTGGGAAGTCCGCTTGCACCCGCGGGAACCATACCCTCGTAAGAGTAGGTTACCGTGTAGGAAGCATAATCATAATAAAGCTTAAGAACAAGGGGAGCCTCGTGCGAGGAGGGCACGGTGCCGCTTGCAGTGCTTTCGCCTGCATTGTAGGTGTAGCCGGCAACGTCTATGGAAGTCGCGGTAACGTCCTGGCCCTCGTCGCCCTTAAAGGTTTCAGTGTACTGACTGTTTAGCTCATATTCGCCGTTTGCATTCTCAAAATAATGCTCAACGTAATATTCAAGGCCGGTGGTAGGATCAAAGTGACCGAGAATAAGCACGTCACTTTGCGGCATTACAAAGCTTCCGGTAATAATATCGCGGCTTCCGTTGAAGTACCAGCCGTGGAAGTCATAGCCGCTTGCCGTAGGTGCTGCGGTAGGTGCGGGAACAGTCTGACCCCACTTATACGTACCGCCGAGCGAAGCCAGTCCACTTTGTGCGGGATCTGCATCGGCAGGAACGTTACCCTCATAAGCATAGGTTACGGTATACTTAATTCTGTCGTAGTAAACCTCAAGGATCACCTCGCTGCTGCCGGTAATGGTTTCTTCAAGATACGACTTGGTGTAGTTGACCGTATATCCCTGAACGTTGAGAGGAAGCGCCTCAACATCCTGACCTACAGTTGCATTTCTGAACACCTCGGTCTTACTTTCGTCCAAGGTATATCTGTTATTGTTTGCATTCTGGAAATAATGCTCAACAGAATATTCAAGATCGGTACGTGCCGAGAAATAACCGTGAAGCGTTACGTCATGAGCAGGCATCGCAAAGCTTGCAGTATCTGCCGTTACCGTGCCGCCAAGGCTATACCAGCCGGTGAAGATATATCCTGCCGCACTTGCGTCGGGATTCACGGTTACGGTTTCACCGTACTTGAAGGTATCAAAGTACTCATCCAGTCTTGCCGCTGTAGGACTTGCCTTCGCGGGAACCGTACCAACATACTCGTAAGTAAGCGTATACTCGTTTCTCGTATAGTAGAGTGTGAGCGTGAGGCTACCGTCTGCGGCAATAGCTCCGGACACAACGGTCTTGTTGCCGTTACCGTTGTCGTAGTCCTCATCAAAGGTAAAGCCATCGTAATCGTTGGGCGCTGCAGTTACCTGATCGCCCGTAGCTCCCGAAAGATTTTCGGTATCCTCAAGAGTGAACGTACCGTCAAGATTTTCGATATAGTGCTCTACCTTGTATGCGGTATCTGTGCCCGGAACGTAGCGTCCGAGAAGAACAACGTCGTGATCGGGCATCGAGAACTCGGTAAGATTACCCGTACCGAGTGCCTCATCCTGCGGATACCAACCAATGAAGGTGTATCCGGCAATCTCAAGCTCGCTCGGATAATTAACAGTTACGGTATCGCCGTAGGGCACATCAACGTGTGCATCGGGAAGGCTTGCCTCATCGTAAACCTGAAGTCCTACAAACTGATAAGTCACGTTGTAGGTATTGCGAGTGAAGTCGCCAACGATCAATACGTCACCAGAAGGCATCGTAAATTCGCCGTTTGCAATATCAGCGTCGTCGGTAGACCAGCCGCTGAAGGTATAGCCCGCCTTGACAGGTGCGGTAATGAGTGTATGCTCACTTCCGGGTAAGCGGTAATAGGTCGCATATTCTTCGCCTGCAACCTCGTATATTACTTCTTTAAGCTCAACAACAGGCGAATTAACTCTTGCTACTACGGTAGTACCGCTCATAACCTCGGCTGTACCGTAATTTGTTTCAACAAATCCGTTATTTGCTTCAATCTCATCAGCGTGAGCGTCTATAGTTGCATAGTCGGGTGTCACGTTGAGAGTGAGAATAAGCATCTTTCCGTAGAAATCTGCGCCACCTACCGAACGCGGCTCGGTAGATACGTAGTTTGCGTCAAAATCAAAGCCCTCAACCGTAACGGTGTTGCCGGAAACGGTAGGTCTGAGGTCAGACGCTACTGCAGGTGACCAGGTTCCGTCCGCGAGCTTCTCTGATGTAGCAACGGAAATGCTGTTCGTACCGTTCGGAATAGTAAAGAACTCCGAAACAGCGTCTACGAGTGTCGTTTCCTCGCCGAGGGTAATAGTCGGCTCCGCGAGCTCCGCGCTGATCTCATCAAAAATCATCGCAAGGCTGTGAGAGGTATCGGGAGTGAGATAATATCCATTATCGGGAGTACCGGTTCCTGCGGTAATATTTCCGCTGCTTTCGCTGTAGGAAGCACTCGGGTAGTTACTCGAGAGATAGTGCATGAACTTGTTGGAATTGCTACTGCCGAGCTGTGTGCCGTCAGCGCCTTCCTCAACGCCTATCGTATAAACCTTAATGTTATCATCCTTAAGGACCTTCGCGTAGTTTATAGCCGCACCGGCAACGCTCGCCTGATAGCTGCTACTGTGTGTAGGTGCACCATCGGTGAATACTATAACCACCTTATTTCTGCCCTGTGTAGCCTCGGTCTGCTCGTGCGATGCAAAGAGAAGGTCTGCAAGGTACATACCGTAGTCAACTGCGGTAGCTCCGCCGGGATCAAGCGCGTCCATAGCGGAAATAAGCGTTGTCTTGCCTGCGGCATCAACAGTCGTAAAGTCCTTAACAACCTGTGTATAGTTGTAACCGCTTCTGTTCTTATCGTCGCCCTCTGCAAGAAGATTGTTGTCGTCATAGTAGTCGTTCGATGCGAACTTAATAATCGAAATGCGGTGCATCATAGACTCGTCGCTACCAAAGGCAGCGTTGTACTCCGCGGTAGCCGAGATAAACTCGTCAACAGCCGCCTTGAGAAGATCTATCTTCGCGCCGCCCGCATTGGTTACGACAGTAGTTTGCGCATAAAGCTGTACTACGTCGTAATTCTCCGAGCGTGTGACGTTCGGGGTAAGTCCCGCTTCAAGCTCGGGATAAACGTAAGTACGGTTATTGCGGCTACCGTAGTAGTAATAGCGGTATCCGTTGCCATCGTACCCTACGCTGGTTACGCTGGTGTACGAGCCGTTGGCATTTTTGATATAGAGCGTACCGTTAGAAGAAACGTTGTAATATACTCTGTTGCCAAAACGCGTTTCTTCTGCGTATACGGCAGTATACGAGGTTTCAACGGTATCGCTGAGCGTATCGTCCATACTTCCGGACATATCGAGTACAAGTGCAATATCCGTAGGTACTGCCGCCTCTACTCTGCTGACTCTTCCCGTTGTATGTGCCTGAACAACAATGTCAACGGTACCGTCCGGCATTCCGTTAACAAGGTGCGGCTGTGCATACTTGGCAAGAATTATGCCATCGCCCTGATTGTCGTTCATCAGTACGGGAGTTTCCGGAAATGCAGAAACTGTAACCGCCGATACGGGGATAACCGATACCGGAATGAACGATACAACCATAAGCACGGATAAAACGAGTGCCATAAGTCTTTTCTTCATAGGTGTATATCTCCTTTCACGCGTCGGGCGGACTCGTTATGAAAAGCCACCTTAAGCGTGTAATATATTCTCAGCAGCGTGTGTTTTTTCAAAACAGTGTCTACTGGGTCAATTTAATTATACCACCAAAATCCGTTTACTGTCAACATAATATAATATATTCCACCTTTTTGCATTATCTTC
Source organism: Candidatus Flemingiibacterium sp. (assembly GCA_045634005.1). Lineage (GTDB taxonomy): Bacteria > Bacillota > Clostridia > Oscillospirales > CAG-272 > Flemingiibacterium. The sequence continues at coordinate 62,957 of JAZQZL010000003.1, forward strand.
TCCAATTTAAACAAATAATACCCCATCGTTATATGTGTTCTGCATATCATATTGTGCTGAAATGTCGAAAAATGCGCTTAAAACCTGATGTTTTTACAACTCATCTTTAATTTTTCCTCGCAAATTAAAAGAAAAAAGCACCGATTGCTCGGTGCTTTTCGTTTTAGAATATTACTTTCCGTATTTTTCGAGTAAATAATCGCAGTTTACGACCTTCTCGCAGATACCGAATCGGCTGAAGTAGTAGTGGTTTGCCGCCTCAAATCCGATTGCAGGATTCTTATTCATAAGAGCGAGCATATTGACAGCGTTTTCACGTTCGTCGAGAACGATATCGTAAAGCTCCTTGTTCGTGCCGCCGTTATCTCGAAGGCTTACGAATTTCGAGAGATTAAGCGACGATCTGAAGAGGCTGTAGCCTGCCTCTGCCATTACCCTCAGCTCCTCATTATCGTCATTTTCGATGAGAGCAAGTCCCTCTTTCCACTTCGTGCAAAGCTTTGTAAGCTGATCTATATATACGTCCTCCGGATAGAACTTCGTAGCACCGCGCTCTGCACCGCGCCAACGGGTAAGATCGTCGTAGGCATAGCAGGTCATAGTGGCACGGTAGCCCGTAGGCTCCTCATAGAACAGTGTAGACGGGCCGGAATTCTGCGGGCCGAAATACGCAACGTTGAGGCTGGACGGGAATTCGGAAAACGCCTCAGAAAACAGCTTTGTAGCTTTTACCATATTATCGCTGATCGTGGGGATCTTCGCATTCTCAAAGAAATACTTGCAAGCGTAGAGAAGGTTCATCGAGGGATATCCGCCAAGCGTCCAGGAAAGCTGAACGTGGTTTACGCCAGCGTCGCGAAGGCCTGACATCATCTTGTCAACCTTATCAAAAACGGGCAGCGCGGGAACGGTCGAGCACTCCCAAGTATTGTTGATCTGCACCTTTGCGGCAGTTTCAAGACCTCTCTGTTGTGCACGCTTCCACATTGCGAGCGATCTCTCGCCGGGACCGATAATATTAAGCGAATAGTCTGCGAGTGTACGCTCAAGTCCACCTATGGTATATTTGATACCGGACTCGGCAATGCTCTCGACGATAACTCTTTCGGGCAAGTGGTCGATGACGTCAAATCTTGCTTCGAGGGTGTCGCAGTCCCAAGAGAAATCGAACACCTTAATGCTCGGGTCAACTCTGTCAACGCCGGCACGGAAAGCGTGGAATATCTCGCCGATAACCTCGCCGACGGTTCTCTGACTGCATCTCGGACAGTTGCACTTTTCGGGTACGTGAACGTGAGAATAGCAGTTGGTAAGATTTTCGCTCTTACACATACAGATAAATCCGCCGATAAGGGGTGCGTTTCTGCAAATCGTTTCAAGAGCGTTAGAAAGGTAGTCCTGAACCTCCTTTGTAGAGGTGCACATACAGATATGCTCGTCATTCGACTCGTGTCCCTTTATGTGAGGATACTTTTCAAAGAACGCCTTGTTCATCGAGCGAGGCTCGTTCAAATAAAGGTATATCTTGATGCCGTATTTATCGCATCTCTCGGTAAACTTTTTGAGGTTTGCAAGGCGCTTTTCATAGCCTGCCGAAAGCTCCTTGTTAAACGGAAATTCGGTAAGAAGATACAGCACGCCCTGAAGGTAAATTCCGTTAACGCCGACACGGCTGTAGCTCTCGAGAAGCGAATCGGGACAGTACGTTTCGCTGTCAACGTCGAGACACTTCTGATAGAGGCCGGAGAAAAGGTAGATAATTCTCGCGCCGAAGTTTTCCTTGCCGGAAAGCTCTACGTCGGGCATTATGTAATCAAACTCGAAGGGCTTCTTGCCTTCAAGCGAAAGCGTGCTCATAGAGAGCTTGATTCTCGCAAGCGCGACCTTGTCGGATTCGGTAATTTCCTTCCAAGCAAGTCTTTCGCAAACGGGCTTCTTGCCAAGCTTAATGTCGAGAAAGTCCTCCTCGCGGAGAAGAATAGCGAGCTCGTCCTCATCGGTTTCAAGTAACTCAATAAGCTGCTCGTACGGCATAAGGTGCCACATAGCACGGATTATCGTGATGTAGCCGACTCTAAGCCAAACGTCACTCTTCTGATCCTCCATAATACCCATAGCCGCGCCGAGTTCTTTAATGTTTTCGGGCGTGGTTCCGAGTGTCTTTGCTATCTTTTCGTACGTAAAAAATTCAAGCGCGCGGTATACGAACGCACATTCAAGCGTCGGAAAATGCGGTATTTTAACGGGCGCTTTATCGAGCTTCGGAAGTTCAAATTTCATTGTATTTTACCTTGCCTTTCGGATGATTATTTTACTTCTTCGAGATAGCCGTACTTTGCAAGGAATGCAAAATATTCGAGGTTCTTCTCGATGCCGACATCGGAGGTTCTGGTGTTGTGAGCCGCATCTCTGAGGCGGATAGCGTCGAGAGCGGTTCTCTCGGGAGAAATAAGTCCCCAAACCATTTCGTGACAAGGCTCAATAAACCTGCGCTCTGCAACGGGCACGCGTGCCTGCGAGAACGGAAGTCCCTTGGTTGCCTTGCGGTAACGAATGCTGTTTGCCTTCTTTTCAGCCTCGGAGAGCTCGCGCTCGGGAAGCTCCTTGAGATAACCGTCAGCCCAATGCTCGGGAAGCGTAGGAGTTACAACGCCGTCAAAGAAGCGGTTGAAGGAGTCCATTCTGCCGAGATAAAGCATTTCTGCCGCATCGCATCTCCACTTTGCGTCGATTTTTGCAAGCTTTCCTGCACCTGCAAGGCCTGAAATGTAGTTCTTTCTAAGCTCCAGCCATTTTGCCGCGGTAGGCTCGAGTGCCGCCGCAAGCTTTGCAAAATGCTCTCTGTCGCCGCAGACGAGTACTGCGGTGTAAGCTGCAAGCATAGGAATGAGCTTTGCCATAAGCTCGGGAATCATTCCGTCGAAGATACGTGCGTCTGCGTGGTGATAGTCGCCGCGGTTGTTGCCACAGCCGCTCACGCACCAGGTGGTGGGAATATCAACGGTGGTCTCCGCCTGCCAGCAGTCGTCGGACATATTACCCGGCTGAAGCGAGAAGCGAACGTCGGGACAGAAGCGATCCATCGCCTCATTAAAGAGCATATCGCCAAAGAACGGACTTGAAAGCGGCGACTCTCTGATTCCAATAGGCTGATTAAGCACCTTCGTCGCATAGCAGGTCAGGGTGTCGATGCTTGCAGCCGCGAGAATTCTCTTGTCGTGATTTGCGAAGAACGCGGCGAAGCCGTAGCGCTCCATTGAGAATATAAGACGGAGCGTCTTTTCGGGCTTCGGAAGCACGCCGTCCTCGATAAGCTTTTTAAGCATAAGCGCAACCTCAACTCCAACGCCAAAGCCCTGTGAGTCGTCGGAGTAGAAGGGCTCGTAAAGGTGAGCGAGAATCGCAAACTCGTCCTCAGACTTGCCGGGAATGGTTGCTGTTACAGTGTAGATCTCGCCGTCGTAAAGCTTGGTGTCCATAACGCCGTGAAGGACTACCTTACCCTTTGCGAGAAGATTGAGAAGCTTCATACCGGTCTCGCAGGAAACGCAGAAGATCGATGTCATCGGATCTTCCTTAAGGTTGTACCAGCCGATCTTACCGTGACCGTTGGTCCACGAGGGAACGTCCGGCTCGTGCTCGGCGGTGTTGAACGCCGCGAAAACGATGCCTGCGCAGCCGGCACCCGCAAGCGTTACGCAAAGCGGATTCTGCGGCGGAAGATAGCCGCGGTAGAACACGTACTTACCCTTGCAGTCGGGGTTCTTCGGATCGAGCGTTGCATAGTCAACAAGCTCCGCGGTAATACCGCCCTCGGGAGTGGGCGCGGAATATTCGGAAACGTATATCGTGGAGATATCGGTATCCGCGATCATTTCGTTTATAGGCTCAACGATCTCAAGTGTGCTGCGTCCGCAAAGGTCCCACGCCTGAGGCATTATGAAGTCGAAATTAGCGGTTTCTCCGTCAGCCTTGTGCGCGATACGGCGAACGTCGGAAAATCCTGCTTCACGAAGCACCTTTTCGCACCAAGCGGTAGACTTATTGAAGGTGTTATATCCGCGCGGATCCTCGAGCTCCTTGAGTGTCTTGATGGTTTCGAGCGTTCTCTTTTCGTCATACAGCTTGCAAAGCGTATCGTAGAGATCGGATTTGAAAAAAATGCTCATAGTTTTCTCCTCAAAAAATTTTTAGCAGTATTAATTTACGCTAATTATCACAAATATTGTATCACAGCGTCGTATGTTTGTCAATACACTTTTCAATAAAAGTCATTGAACAAAACGACGAAGAATAAGGGCCTCAAACGCGTTTTTTTGCTTTACTCGTTAGAGCCGTACTTTTCGAGCAGATAGTCGCAGTTTACAACCTTCTCACAAATACCGAAGCGGCTGAAATAATAGTGGTTGGCAGCCTCAAATCCGATTGACGGATCCTCATTCATAAGTGAGAGCATTTTGAGTGCATTTTCTCTCTCGTCGAGAACGATGTCGTAAAGCTCCTTTGCACTACCGCCGTTATCGCGCATTCTTATGAATTTCGAGAGATTGCGCGACGATCTGAATATGCTGTATCCCGCCTCTGCCATTATGCGAAGCTCCTTATTCTCACCGTCACCGATAAGCTCAATACCCTCCGCCCACTTCTCGCAAACCTTTTCGAGCTGGCTTATAAATACGCCCTCGGAATATCTGTTTTTGTATCCCGGACGAGCACCGCGCCAGCCTGCAAGATCGTCGAAAGCATAGCAGGTCATCGTAGCGCTATATCCGGTGGGCTTTTCATAAAAGAGCGTGGATGCGCCCGCGTTCTGCGGGCCGTAGTACGCGACGTTGGCATTGGATGGGAACTCGCTGAATGCCTCGGAGAATATCTTCGTTGCCTTCTGCATATTCTCGCTGATTTCGGGAATTTTCGCGTTTTCAAAGAAATATTTGCAAGCGTAAAGCAGGTTCATCGACGGGTATCCACCAAGCGTCCACGAAAGCTGAATGTGATCTACCTCCGCCTCGCGTAGCTTTGTCATAAGCTCGTCAACCTTACCGAGCACGGGAAGCGCCGGCACCGTCGAGCACTCCCACGTGGTGTTGATCTGCACCTTCGCCGCGGTTTCAAGTCCGCGAGCCTTGGCAGCCTGCCACATCTTGAGCGATCTGTTTCCGGGGCCTAAAATATTGAGCGAATAGTCGGAAAGTCGCTGTCTTTCGCCTGCGATCTCAAATTCAATGCCAGACTCGCAGATGCTCTCCACGATAACTCTCTCGGGAAGATGTCTTATGACGTCAAGTCGCACCTCAAGGTCGTCGCCATCCCACGAAAAGTCAAACACCTTCATCGTCGGGTCTACGCGGTCAACGCCCTCTCGGATAGCGTGGAACAGCTCACCTATGACCTCTCCGATGCTTCTGTCCTTACAGCGCGGACAGCTTGTAAATCCCGAATTAAGCACGTGCGAATAGCAGTTGGTGAGATTTTCACTCTTGGCCATACAGATAAATCCGCCAAGCAACGGCGCATTTCTGCACACGGTTTCAATCGCATTGCTTATGTAGTCGCGAACCTCCTTCGTTGAGGTGCACATACAGATGCGCTCGTCGTCCGCATAGTGTCCCATTATGTGCGGATGCTTCTCGAAAAACGCCTTGTTCATCGAGCGCGGCTCGTTTATGTAAAGGTAAATCTTTATGCCGTATTTCGCGCATCTTTCGGTAAAGTTCTTGAGATTTGCCAGACGCTTTTCAAATCCTGCTGAAAGCTCCTTGTTAAACGGAAATTCAGTGAGCATATAAAGTACGCCCTGCAGATAAATGCCGTTGACTCCAACTCGGCTGTAGCTCTCAAGAAGCTCGTCGGGACAGTACGTTTCACTGTCAACGTCAAGGCACTTCTGATAAAGTCCCGAGAAAAGATATATGATTCTCGCGCCGAAATTTTCCTTGCCTGAAAACTCTGTTTCGGGCATTATGTACTCAAACTCAAACGGCTTTTTGCCTTCAAGCGAAAGCTCGCTCATCGAACGCTTTATCCTTGCAAGTGCTGCTTTATCGTCCTCGGTGATGTCCTTCCAGACAAGCTTTTCGCACACAGGCTTGTCCCAAAGCTTGTAGTTGAGGAAATCCTCCTCTCGAAGAAGTATCGCAAACTCATCTTCACCTATATCGAGAAGCTTCAAAAGCTGCTCATACGGCAAAATGTGCCACATCGCGCGAATGACCGTGATGTATCCCTTGGTAAGCCACACGTCATTTTGCCGGTCGCATGAGATGCCCATAGCATCGCCAAGAACTCTTACATTTTCGGGTGTAGTTCCCAAAATTTCCGCTATTTTTTCATATGTGAAAAATTCAAGCGCACGGAATACGAACGCCGCCTCTTCGCTCGGAAAATGCGGCAGTGGAACGGATGCCTTACCAAGCTTCGGAAGCTCAAATTTCATTTTAGTTTACCTTACCTTTCGGTTATGATGTCTATTCAACTTATTTTATCACACTTTACACCGCTTGTCAATCAAAATCAAGGTATTGACATCGTCTATTTTTTATATTATAATGGACTTGCAATTGCTGCCATAGCAGCACTGTAAATGTGAGCCTATAGAGAAGGTATCTTTGCAGTTGATTTATCCATAAAGACAGTTGATTCACCCCTTGAAATCCACACCTTTAAATGATACACTTAAAGTGAATCTACCACCTTACATAAAGGAGCATTACGATGACCGATATAATCATCTCCTTCGACACGGAGGATTTCACATCAAACATATCCGCTGACGCCATTTTAGAGGAGGCGCAGATACTGCGCTCTCACGGCATAAAGGGCGGCTTTCAGGTCGTAGGTCTGCTCGCAAAGCAGCTCGGCGCTTGGGGCCGCGAGGACATTAAGGAAGAACTAAAAAATCACGAAATTTGCTTCCACTCCTACGGTCACTCGTATCACCCGACTATAAACGAATATACAGACCTCGAGGATTACGGCGAGGCTCGCCGCATACTTTGGGAAAGCGAGAGTGAGGGTGCCAAGCTCGTTCGCGATTTCTTCGGCAACGACAAGTTTTACTCAGCCTGCCCCCCCGGCAACTCTCTGAGCTACGTTGCAATGTACGCTTACGCGGATATGGACATACCGATATACGCCGGCACTAACTGTGACACGGCAGACGGTCGCGGCGTATTTTTGTGTAACGTATATCACACTGAATACTCTGTTTCCTTTGAGGAAATATCCGAGCTCGACAGCGATGAGAAAATGCGCGAGGTTCTTGACAGGCTCGCAACAAAAAAGCGTGCTATCGTCTACACTCATCCAAACAGCGCGAAGTTCCACAGCTATTGGGACCTTGTAAACTACTATAAAAAGAACATTCACGAATGGGGCGAATGGGAAAATCCTCCGAGAAAAACAGAGGAAGAAACCGCAACATTTTACACGCGCATGAACCGCTTCATCGAGCTTATGAAGGCTGACGGCAGATTTAACATCACCGCATACTCCGAGCTCGCAAAGCAGATCGAAAGCGAGTCCGTCAGAAAAATCACCGCTGCGGACATTCCCGCTATTCGCGAAAAGCTTCGCGCGGAGTTTGCGACCATCGAATCGCCCGTGTCGCTCTCTGTATCCGATATATTCCTTGCCTGCCGCGACATTCTTCTCGGAAATGATGATCACGTCTGCGGCAAGGTCTACGGCTTCCTTGACGAGCCTTTCGCGGCAAGTGAAGATCTTACGCTCTCCAAAGCCGACATCGTAAAATCCGCCGCAGAAATAAACGCTGACGGATTCTTGCCAACCGAAATCACCGTCGGAGGGCACAGGATCGGTCCTGCCGATTGGCTCTTTGCGGCAATGGATATCATCTGCGGCGCAGACACTGTAACCGTTACACCGCGCGAGCAGTTACCCTCGCTCGATCCGCTTCCCTCCCTCAAGAAATCACGCTCTATGAAGGGCTGGATAAACGGCGACGACTTCGTGGACAACTACCTTGTAAAGCGCTTAAAGCTCCAGATATGGACTATGAGATATCTCGGTGAGTAAAGATTAAAAAGTGCCGTAAATACGGCACTTTTTGTTTTTGTGGTGGAGGCGAGATAGCACCTTTCATTATCTCTAAAAGGGGAATATGGGTAGAGTCGCTATCCCGGCTACGATGCCCGTGATAGCGACTCTTGTCAATGCTCATTTTACAGGATTTTCGAAGGCCATTCGAATAAAACATCCAAATCAATTCTTAAATTTTAAAAAATCTAAACTCCATCCCAAATATATGTATCATACCCTTTTATTAGTGGATATTTTTTAATTTACTGTAAACAATCCACTCAAAAAGAAGGGATTTCGGAACTTTTACCGATATTTATATAGTGGACACCAAAATTGAAGGAGGTACTGATTATGCACAAAACATGTTAACGGAGGGTGAGGTGCTCCGCATCCAAAACATTCTTAATGAAATTGAGAAGTGTCTCGGTCATCCGATTTCGGGAGGGATCATTGATGTATCAACCCTTAAAGATCATATACTTACCGGCGGCGAAGTGCTGCGTATTACTAACAATATCCGCAAAATTGAGAAAAGGGCTAATGTAAGTAAATTAGATTCGGCACAAATGTCGCAAATCTTTGATGAATGCGGAAATGTCAGTTGGTTCGGCGGGTACATCTCGCCTGCTATCATTTTCGAATAACTAATTATATCAAGTTCAGTGTACCGTTTTTGCCCCACCACATCGTATATAATATGATCACAAATCAACGGAGGCAACTATTATGAACATAACTATTCTTTCACGCAAAGCGGCGGAGGAAATGATAAGCTCGGTTTTCCCTAAAAACACCGCTGTCATCAGCTTCTACGATCCGGAGTCAAGACACGACGCCGACTATGCACCGGTAGATTATAAGGGCAAATGTGAACGCTACATAGGAGTATGCGTGCGTGATATCGACATTGAAATTCTCGGTGACTACGGACTTACATTTGAAACCTATCTCCCCGAGGCAAACGCCATTGCAAAATTTATTCTCTCTGCCAAGCATGATGGGCTTGACATCATATGCCAGTGCGAGTACGGTCAAAGCCGCAGTGCCGCCTGCGCTGCGGCAATAAAGGAATACTTTGAAGGCCGCGGCATCGAGATTTTCGCCGATTACAGATACTACCCGAATCAGCTTATTTTCAACAAAATTTGGAATGCCTTAAAAGAAACCGGAGGCATCAAGCATGACTAAAACGTATGTGTATATAGATCACTCCGGTATGGAATTTTATCTGTCCGACCGTGAGCGTACCGCGGCGGAAATGTATTGCTCTCTTTGCGAGTGCTCGGATAAGCTTATTGGCATATATGATGATGAAGAAGCGCTTGGGGCAAAGCTTGTGGATCTGTTTACCGCCGGTTATGACCTTCTTCCGTGCGACGATTATAACGAGATCAAGTACAAATACTGTCCGCCCGAGCTTCGCGAATGGGAGAAGCGCGACGATGATCCCAAAGGCTTTGAATTTAATTTTGATTTAGGATAAAATGAGTTTATTTTTATCAATAATGTTAGGATTTCGAGAGGTGGCTGAAATGACGGATAATAAAAAGGCGATAGAAATGATTGACAAAATCACAAGAAAAGCTCACGGTTGCTACGTTCCCGAAATAAAAAACGCATACGAAATAATCTCAAACAGAGCAAGAGAAAGGGCGGAAGAAATATACGGTGTACCGCTACACAAGAAAATTTCAAAACGGCTGGAATGGGAGCTTGATGCAATAAAAGAGCGCCATCACGAAATATATTTCTATATTACTGAGCAACTTGTACGTAAAACATATGAGAATGGTTACGTAATTTTCCCGTACAATGATTGGGGCGCATCGTTGGTTGCGTACTTACTTGGAATAACAGATATTAATCCTCTGCCGCTTCATTATGTTTGCGACGGCTGCAGGCACTTGGAATTCACCCACACTTGTGACGATAAGCTCTGTCCCGAATGTGGAGCTGAGCTTCGAGTTGACGGTTACGATCTTGCCATTGAAACTTTACTCGCGGACGGTAGCAGAGTACCGGATCTTCAGATAAGCATACCGGCAGAACTGCGGAATGAGTGCGAGGAAATATTGTGTGAAATACTTTCAAGCGAGAAGATTATACGGTGTGAGGGCGCGACAAAAAACACCGAATATTATTACATACTTCCAAAGTCGGCAGACATTGATACCGGCAATAATACAGAGTTTCTGAACGATCATTTCATACGTATATCAATCGTAACAGATCCGCACATTACGTTGCTTAACGAACTTAAACGACGAACGGGAATGGCGGTAGAATGCGATGTGTCTGCTGTATTTGAATCAACACGAAAAGAAGCGAGCATTTTTGCCGATGATATTATCCGTGAGCTGACCTCGCACGGTGTGCCTGCGTTTTTGGCGTACAGATTTATGAAAACGATAAAAAGAGGAGCGCTAAAACCGGGGGCGAAATACGATGGTTGGGTAGACACGCTTAGCGAGTATGGCGTGTCCACTGAGTATATTGCGTCGCTTTCAGAGATTGCATATTTGCCGACAAAGGCAGAAACCGTTTCAAAAGCAAAAATCGAGCGTGCGCTTGCTGTGTATGACAAGCACTATGCGCAAGAATTTATGGAAGCCTGCGAGAAATACGGGGTATTGTGATGAAAATTTATAATAAGGAGAAAAACTATGGCACAAATTACAAGCAACACACGCTGCTGTGCAACCTGCGCATATTGGCTTGGCAACCACCAACCTAACCGCCTCGGATTCGTGGAGGTCAGAAGCAAAATGGACAGCGGTAGATGCGGTGCAAAAGGACTCAACGAAAGCAGAATTTATCAGGCGTCGTATTCGTGCGGTAGATATTGCAAGTGGAATGTATTGAAATAATAAAAAAACAAGGAGAAACAACTATGAAAAACAATTGGACTTTAACTGTAAAGACGTCTTTACCTAATGTCTGCGTAGATGACGCAGATCTAACAACCAGCATTACGTCATTTGAGAACTTTGAAGCGGCAAGAGATGCGATGAGGGAGGTTATTAAAAGTTTGGCATTTTCGGACAACGCTATGTTTGACGGGAATGGTCATTTAAAGAATTTAGCTCTCTATATTGAGGAAGCATTAGAAGTTGAAGCGGAGTATGACGATGCAGAATCGGATGATTCCGACTGGTTAACAAGTGCCGTGCTTCAAAGGCTTGACAAATATTTAGAGAGTGCATTTCTCGGAGAGACTGTAAAACTTGATTTCACGCACAATAAATACGAAGACTGCTATGTTACTGCTAAAATCACAAAGAATTCTCTTAATATGCGAGGATATGGCGAAGGACCAATGAATGGAGTAAACCCACGCATCCGTACAAACATTTTTGATATGAGCAAAGAAAAAACTATATACTGCACATTAATGATTTGTTTGGAAGCCACTGGGGTCAAGAATATAGTGCTGAGCTTTACATAGATTTGGTAAAAATGGAGTTTGAATAATACTCCCTAAAAATGAATGTACCGAATTTGTCGCACGCACCTTGCGCTTTAATGGATTTTATGATATACTGTATTCAAAGAGGTGACTGCAATGTACACTAAACAGCCGAAAAAGCTTTTGATTATGAATATCCTCGACATACTGCGCCGTTATAGCGACGCAGATCATCGTCTCAGCCAAAGGGATATTATCGATATACTGCAAAGCGAATACAACATGGAAGCCGACCGTAAAGCGATCAAGCGTAATCTGATGAACCTGATCGATTTCGGCTACAACCTTGAATATTCCGAAAGCATCCGCATAAACAAAAGCGGAGAAGAAGAAACAATATACACCGACTGGTACCTTGAGCGTGACTTTTCGGATGCCGAGCTTCGCCTTCTGATCGACGGTTTGCTGTTTTCAAAGCATATTCCTTACAGCCAATGCAAGGAGTTGATTGGCAAGCTCGAGGGACTGTCCAATCAGTATTTCAAATCCAAAGTGCGACACATACGCAATCTTCCTGTTGATCAACCCCAAAATGCCGAACTTTTTTACACAATTGAGATATTAGACGAAGCCATTGAAAAAAATCGTCAGGTAACGTTCTATTATGCGGATTATGGGACAGACAAAAAATTGCATCCGCGCAACAACCGCAAAGGCGAACCACGCGAATATCTTGTAAATCCTTACCAGATGGTAGCAACCAACGGCAGATACTATTTGATCGGCAATTATGAAAGTCACGATAATATATCCCATTACAGACTCGATCATATTCGGAATATCAAACTGCTTGACACTACCGCCAAGCCCCCAAACAAGGTTGAAGGAATGGAGAACGGGCTTGATCTTCCGAAACATATGGCGGAGCATATCTATATGTTTTCGGGAAAAAGTGAGCGGGTAATTCTGCGTACTTCCCCCGGCATGGCAGGTGAGTTGATCGATTGGTTTGGGAATGGAGTAACATTCAGCGATGAAACTGAGGATTCAGTTGTAGCAACTGTCATCGCAAGCATTCCGGCGATGAGATTTTGGGCGCTGCAGTATGCGCCGTATGTAACGGTGCTGGCACCGCAGAGCTTGGTGGATGTGGTGAAAGCGGATTTGGAAGTGGCTAGGAGAAAGTATAAGGAGGAAACAAAGAATGAGTAATTGTGGATTTAAAATCGAACAATCCCTTACACAAGTAAAAGCAGAACAGGACCTACTTGAGTTATGGTCAATGGCACACCATTCAGAATTAGATACAAGCTATTTAAATGATAATATACCCAAAGATATGTTCTTGCCAGATGGAATTATTGATTCTGACAAATTCGCAAAGAGTAACTTAAAAGTATTATTCATTGCTAAAGAAGCAAATTGGTTTCAATCAGATTCTAAAATTTCTGCAAATGAAAAATCCGGATCTATGTTTTGGCATAGAGAGGTGGCTTTAGGAAATGTTAATAAAACAAATTTTTCCTATCGAATTGCTATGTTAGCAAACGCCATTATGTCAGCTGATACCGATAATTATTCTGTCGTTAATAAGAACCACGATATACTGCAATCTGTTGCATTTATAAACCTTAACAAGCGAGGAGGATATGCTTACTGCGTATGGGATGCGCTTAGCAGCTATGTAAATAAATATCAGGATTTTATTCGTTGTCAAATAAATATGATTGCACCAGACCTGATAGTTTGCTGCGGATATGACGTGAAATGGTTATTAGATGAATATAAACTTGCACCAAACTGCCGAAATATGATATGGGTATATCATCCAAGCTATTTTGCAATTTCTGATACAGATTATTTAAATCAGTTGAAATGTGCAATGCGTGGAGAAAACTGGACTCCTTCGCATTTGTATGGTGCAGAAACAAAAATGGGGCTGCCTAAAACTAAAGGAATAATATTTGATACAAACAAAACGTATAGCCCGACTTCCACAATGGACATGCTGTTAAGTAATAAAGTCAGTGCCTATGATGATAAAGCGCATCTCGTAGACAGTTTTAATTTAGGTGATTACGTCTTTTTTTCAGTAAAAGGTACGGGCGTAGTGGCTGCAGGAAAAATTATTTCTGATACGGAAGAGAAACAGCATCCGAGAGGTCTTTACGAAAAATTCAAAGTTGTTGATTTTATAGTTCCAGAAGCACAGCAAATCCCACACGGCGAGGATAAATTGCAAGGATTGTCGTGGAAAGAAATCATTTTTGAACTTGGACACGATTTCTATAAGTCGCGAACAGATAAGCGTCCATATTTAAACGAAAATGAATGCATCAAGCTAATTGAAGCTTTGAAAAAACTAAATAATCACCAACTTTGTGGAACAGATTGGAGGACAAATAATGACTAAAACAGAAGAATTAAATGCGCTGTTTGATAAGTGAAAACAACAAAAGTTGCTGTTTTGCGAAGATGGAATCCTTGACGAGAATTTTTATGATAAATCACCATTTAAAATTCTGTTTGCATTGAAAGATGTAAATAACAAAAAGGTGAATCAACTTCTTGAACATGAAAAAAGTGCAGATGGGAAAAGCATCGATATGCGAAGAGTGTTTCTTGAAACCAATGAAATGGAAGAAAAAACATGGTTGCCTATTTTTAAATGGCTATCTATACTTTTGGATACTTCATGTCCGGAGAAATATTTTGCGTTTATAAACTTAAAAAAAGACGAAGGACAAGGGAGTATTTCTGCATCAACACTGAACCAATATGCAAATAGGGATGCCGACTTAATCAAGCAACAAATTCAGATTATTTCACCGGATGTCGTTATTTCTTGTGGAAGAGATGTTTTTGAATCATTACATAAATTTGTTTTTCCAGATTGTCCTATAAGAAATAAGGAGATACAATTCAATCAAAAAATGAATGACTATGGGCGTTTATTTGATGCTGGAGACACAGAAAAGCCCTTATATATAATTGAATATTGTCATCCTACAAATCGCGGTCATGGGGCATGCACTCTGGAAGAACATTGCCAAAACATGATTGCAATACGCAATTTTATTATGGAGAAATGCAAAATAAATGCTTAACTCCTACCGCTCAATCTTTACCTACTTGCACACCAACCGTAAACTGTGCCTTATAACATCACTTATTGTCGCGGAACTTATTGTGTTCGCCGTGCTGAATACAGAGGCTGACAGCAGCTATATACAACACGTAGCCGATACAAAAGTCGCATATAATAGTGACTTTGCTTTCATCCTTTTCGGAAATCTTCTTGCAATGCTACAGATGATTGCGTTTGGTACATTACCACTTGGTATCGGTACAGTTTTCGGTGCTTACAGTGTCATGACCGGACTGATCGGCACAGGTAAGTTTATACTGCCGCAAGTTGGTGCAACTAATATGCTTCTTTGTATCCTGCCGCATGGAGTTTTCGAATTTACAGCGATATTTATGAGTGTTTTTCTCTCGGCGCTGTGTAGCAAAACATTGACTTGTGCTGTTTGGCACCTGATACGGAGAAGACCGGTAATTCGCCCATTTTTGACAGATGCTGTCACTATTTTAAAAAGTATAGTGCTTGTACTTGTGCCGCTTATTACATTTTCGGCGGCGATTGAGGCAATGGTTTCGGTACGCATTGCAGAATTGGTTTTACGATAATTATAAACTTCGGAGGCATATATGGAATTAAAAAACACAACACCGGGGCCTGCGTTGTTTTTCTTTGCAGACGGGAAGTTGCTTTTCCACGGTTGCACACTTGAAGCCGCTGAGCCATACGGCAATTTTCTGAACTATCCGCACAGCCACGATAAAATCTGGCACAAATATTATAAACCCAAATACAACGTAGATTTTGATTATTATCCCAGAGGTCGTGTCATATACCGCAAGACGGACGACACCTACTTGATATATTACGACAAGTGTATCGAACCGTTTATCTGCTCAATAACAGCAAAATATGCAGGCTGTAAGGTGGAACTTGATTACGATGAGCATTATCAATGCAATATGTGTAATGAGGGGTATGTAATTTAGCCTGATATGTCGTAACCGAAGCGCCCACCTGTCAGTGACAGAGCGATAGCGCTAAAAGCGACCTACAACGCAATTTTACCGCCCATTTTTTCCGTTATTGGGTGGAGGGTCCCGCGCAAAATCCGCCGATTTTGAGCATATAGCAACCCTCCACCGCCCAACTACACAAAAAGCAATACGCCACCTGGCAAGGATAACCTTGCCAGGTGGCGTATTCGTATAATTTCCCACGTGACGTGAGAATGAATGGCTACACCGTACAAAAAAGATGGTGGAGGCGAACCTCGGTCAAAAAAGGTTGATAATCCGGGGGATTTGCTCACGAATCTGCAGCGTACGGAAGTGGTTGTGCCGAATACGACGTACAAGGTGTTCGTGATCGGACGGCGGGTGCTCAACTACTGCGGTGGGTTTGGCGTGGATGAGTGAAATAACAAAAGCGCAAATAAATGAATTGTAAATTTTCCGGAATGCATATTGACACTATACTTCTTTAGAAGTATAAAGTGAATATTTACCAAAAGCTATAATATTTCAAAAATGGTAAATAGAAAAATATTATCAAGCGGAGCTCTTATACTGAGTTCCGCTTTTTTGTGGCACAATTCGATTACAAACGCCTCTGACAACATACCGAACAATTATAACTATTATTCCTCAAATCGTTGACATTGTGCCGATAATGTGCTATAATTAAACTGATAAAGTGTAATTATTTCACTCTTACAGACGAAGAGGTGCAGATATATGGCAATGAGAACACATGAAGCAGCTGAAAAATGGGGCATCACCGCGCGCCGTGTCCGCGTGCTGTGCGTGAACGGTCAGATCGACGGTGCCTGGCGTGAGGGCAAGATCTGGTATATCCCCGATAGTGCTCCCAAGCCTGCTGACGGACGTATCCGCAGCAAGGAAACGCTGATCGTGCAGATTGAGAGAAAAAAGGCGGAGCTTGATACCCGCCGCCCGTTGACTGAAGGCGAAGTCGCCCGGCTCAACGAGGATTTTATGATCGAATACACCTATAACTCTAACGCAATCGAGGGCAACACCCTCACTCTGCGCGAGACGGATATGGTACTCAAAGGCTTGACCATCGAGCAGAAACCGCTGAAAGATCACATGGAAGCGGTCGGTCATAAGGACGCGTTTTATTATATCTGCGACCTTGTTAAGGACCGTGTGCCGCTGTCTGAAACGGTCATCAAGCAGATTCACACGCTCGTGCTTGCCGACAAGCCGATGGACCGTGGTGTTTATCGCCGTGTCCCCGTTCGCATCATGGGCGCGAAGAACGAGCCTGTGCAGCCATATCTAATCGAGCCGAGGATGTATGAGCTGATGCAGAAATATGCAGCGGATGAGCGGAACATCGTGGAAAAGCTCGCCGATCTACATGTTGAATTTGAATCGATCCACCCCTTCATCGACGGCAACGGCAGAACCGGACGACTCATCATCAACCTTGAACTGATGAAAGCCGGCTACCCGCCGATTGATATTAAGTTTACTGACCGTATGCGGTATTATGAGGCGTTCGAGGACCGCGATGAGATGGCGCGGCTGTTTGGGGAGTATTTAAGCAAGAGGTTGGATCAGTATTTGGAAGTGCTAGGTAAATCCCAAACTGAAAGTGAGGAATAAGTAAAATGGCAATCAGTAAAAAGCTTGAAATTATATATCATAACGGTCAGCCAGACGGCATCCGTTCTATACGCAGATACCTCTCCACAATGACCACTTACGTTATTCCTCGTCCTCTACTGTCGGAAGCCAAGAAACTTTCCGGAATCAATCGCCCCGGTATTTACTATCTGATCAGCGAAAATGACGATAATAAAATTGCACAGATTTACATCGGCCAAACAAGAAACGGTGTTGTCCGGCTTGATGATCATAATCGATCAAAAGATTTTTGGAACAAGGCGATTATGTTTCTGGCAGACAATAAGACTTTTTCTCTTGACATGATAAGCGGTCTTGAAGCTTATGCCATCGGTAAGGCTCACGATGCCAAACGCTATAAAGTAGAGAATTCTGTCAATCCGAAATACGAGATTGATGAATATGATCTGCCTCTGATTGAGGAAGTTTATGAAGAAATACAGTTTATCATGGCAACGCAGGGGTATAAGATGGATAACTCCAAGGTCACCTTAAACGAAGCCAACACCTTACATACTACGCGTAACAGTGTTTTTGCTTTTGGTGTTTACGATGGTGAAAAATTCGAAGTTCTTGAAGGTTCGGAAATCGATATGAACCGTAAGTGCCATTCCACAACGATGGAAAAGCAACGCCAAACAGCACTCGCAAACGGCAATATTGTTTGCGCCGACGGAAAGTATAAATTGACTGTTTCCGTTTCCTTCACCTCCCCAAGCTCGGCTGGACAATTCGTTTTGGGCGGTAGTATCAACGGTTGGGTTGAATGGAAGGACAAAGACGGAAAAACATTGGACGAACTGTATAGAAAATAGTTCTGTGGAATGATATTTGATCATTGTGTTATAGATAGGCATACATAAATGTTATAGATAGGCATACATAAAGGAGAAATAATGAATTTTATATATAAATTACTACTTACAATCAATGCCACATCATGGATGGGGATTATTTATGCAATAAAAGAAGGATGGACAATTTGTAAACTTCCCGCTTGGTCTTTTGGTTTGATATTATTGATAATTCCAATTGCCTTATCGAGTATTTCTTTAATATTAACAAAGAAATTTGGAAAAGAGGCGCTTTCGGATTGCGTTGAAATTTCGCTGGCTGATGGTGAATTTTTGCCCGTATACCTTGGTTATTTCTTTGTGTCGGTCGGTGTCAATGAAGATCTAACTATGTTAATAGTCTTTGCGATTGTATTTATTTTTACTTTTTTATCACAAACACAATATTTCAATCCTATTTTCTTGCTGTTTGGTTATCATTATTATCACATTACGACAAAGAACGGAACAAAGATTTTTGTAATTAAAAAAGGCGATGTGGCACGCAAGGCATCAGAAATATCTATCAAAAATTTGCGACGGATTAATGATACAACATTTATAGAGAGAAGGTAAAAATATGGATAATATTTGTGTGAAAATAAAGCAAAGAGAAAAAGATAAGTATAGGAAGCTTCTCACTATAAACGGCAATCTATATGCATCTCTTGCAATCTCTGCTGATTTGGTATCTACATATACTCCAGGAGCACTTCTTGAAGAAGGAGCGTGGTTCTGTATTCAAGAGATATCAAAAAAGGAGTTCTGTATAGATGTTTTAACGTCGGACTATAGTTCAGTGGATTTTCGGACTTTGGAAAGGAATGACTTTACAAAGGTTGATTTTCTGTTTGTGTTAACAGAGAATCATATTGCCTTCCAAAATATTTCCAAGACTAAATTGCTTTCAAAGCGACGCATCTTTGCTTTAGGCGAAGGATATCAATATCAAGACGATTGTAATGAAATCGTGATTAACGATATTCCTGATGCGATTTACGATAAGGTAAATGATGTATTGTACTTTAGGCGCCTTGAATCAATTACCAGTATTTTTCGCGGCATAGACCAGCTGTATCGTGAAGCAACAGATGAAGAAACCACGCAGTTTTTGAGCAATGAGTTTATCAATCTAAAAAATGGGTATTCTACTGCAAGTGTTAAAACGGCTAATCGGAAGAGAATTGCTTTGGCTATGAAGACCTTGAATGCCCTCAATGATAACGACAAAAAGAATATATTTGCTTATATTGGAGATTATTGTCCAGAGCTGAAAGTGACTGAGGATTCGTTTGAAGTAGGAACGGAAGAGGATATGAAAAAGTTGTTGTTTGGAATAGAGCAGCGTTTTTACACTACTCCAGTTGGTGGCGAAAAGCGAATTGCCAATTCTGTCATCCCGTTAAATTGACAGATAAATGTTTATTTGCCTTAAGTTTTAAGAATACTGAAACGATATAAATAGTTAAAAAAGAGAAAGAGAGGCTGTTTATGAAATCAAACTTTGAATTTCTGCATCGATATTGGCCTGCATTGGCGCAGATCGGTGAAACAGCAGAAAACTACCTATATTCAGACCCGAATGCGTGCATATTCAAAATCGGGCTTTTCGCCGAGCGCTTGGTTCAGGAAATTCTTGTGTTCGAACGAATGGCAGAACCCGAAGTGGATAACACCCATGCCAATCGTATTCGTTTGTTGAAGCGT
This sequence comes from Candidatus Flemingiibacterium sp., assembly GCA_045634005.1. Taxonomy (GTDB): domain Bacteria; phylum Bacillota; class Clostridia; order Oscillospirales; family CAG-272; genus Flemingiibacterium. The sequence goes on from JAZQZL010000003.1 coordinate 82,682, forward strand.
GCAGGTCTGCTGCCTCATGAAATAGATAATACTTTGTATTTACTTCGTAAAACACGCAATTCTGCTGTTCATGCAGGTGCAGATTCTGTGGATGAAGCAAAGACTCTTCTTTCGATGACGTATAATCTTGCCGTTTGGTTTATGGAAACCTATGGTGACTGGGGATATATTGCCCCCGAGTTCGTCATGCCCGAAGAAATATCTCATCCCGATTTTGAAGCGCTTATTGCCGAACAAGAGAAGAAAATTGCGGAACTGTCCAAGCAGCTTGCAGCGGTGACCACGACTGTATCCGGTACTACGCAGAAGGAGCGCGCAAAGCAGTCCGAAAAGGTTTCGTCTATGATGAATTGGACGGAAGCTCAAACCCGTTGCCTTATCGACGAACAGCTGCAGAAAGCAGGTTGGGAAGCAGATACCAAAAATCTTCGCTTCAGCAAAGGTACGCGCCCTGTTAAGGGAAGAAATATTGCTATCGCTGAATGGCCTACCGACTCCGCGTTTTATAAAAACGGATATGTAGATTATGCATTTTTCATCGGCGAAAAACTCGTGGCTGTTATGGATGCCAAGAAAGCATCCGAGGATGTGGCTTCCACCATTGATGTTCAAGTAAAAGACTACGCAACTCATATCAAAGTGGAAGATTTGAAATATACCGTTGGCGCTTGGGGTGCATATCAAGTTCCTTTTCTATTCGCTTCAAACGGTCGCTCCTACATCGAGCAGCTTCGCACTAAATCAGGCATTTGGTTTTTGGATGCGCGAAATTCTGCAAACCAGCCATATCCCATTCGAAATTGGTTCAGTCCGAGTGACTTGCTTGAAAAGTTAGATCAGAATATTGAAGAAGCCAATGAAGCGCTTGTTGTAGCAGATGACTCCTTTATGACCGATACTACAGGTCTTAATCTACGTGACTATCAGATCAGAGCTATCAATAAAGCGACCGAGGCTATTATAAACGGCAAACCTACCGCACTCTTGGCAATGGCAACAGGAACAGGTAAAACTCGTACCGTCCTTGGACTTATTTACAAGATGCTTGAATCCAAGCGATTCAGACGAATTCTGTTCCTCGTTGACCGTGTTTCTCTCGGCGAACAGGCAATGGACACTTTCAAGGATGTTAAGCTCAAAGAACTTATGACTCTTGATCAGATTTATGAGTTGAAAGCTATTGACGAGCATGATATTAATTTGGAAACTAAGGTCAGTGTGTCGACTGTGCAAGG
>JAZQZL010000004.1:0-22499 GCA_045634005.1 Candidatus Flemingiibacterium sp.
TACCAGCAGATCATCCCGAACGTCGGACACGTTCCGCTGGCGGAACTGAAGACCAACGACCTGCAGGCGTTCTACGCGCATCTGAAAACGGACGGACGGCTGATCCGACGGGAAACAAACGGGACTTCGCTGTCCGATGCACACATCCGCGCCATCCACGCACACTGCAACGCGGCACTGAACAAAGCGGTGGAGGAAGGACTGATCGTCAGCAATCCCGCAGGCGACTGCAAACTGCCGCCGAAACACCACGGGGAGGTGAAAGTGCTGACGCATGAGGAGATGCATCGGATGCTGGTTCAGGCAAAGGCAGAGGGAATGTTCGAGCTGTTCTTCCTCGACCTGTCCACGGGTCTGCGGCGAGGGGAATTGCTCGGTCTGCAGTGGGATGACGTGGACTTCAGGAAAAAGAACCTCCACGTCAGGCGGCAGGTGAACCGGGTGAACGGCAAGCTTGCCGTCAATACACCGAAGACGAAACGCTCGGCGCGGCCGGTTCCGCTGTCGGACTTCACGCTGTATGTGCTGGCGGAATACAAAAAGTCGTCAAGCAGCAAGTGGATCTTCCCGTCGCCGGTGAATCCGGACAATCCGCGGGAGCCGTCCTCCGTCCGAAAGCGGCTGTCGGATATCCTTGAGCGCGCCGGATGCAAGCACGTCCGCTTCCACGACCTGCGCCACACCTTCGCGACGATGGCATTGGAGAACGGGATCGACATCAAGACTCTCGCTGAGATTCTCGGGCACAATACGGTAGCGACGACGATCAACACCTACACGCACAGCACGGCAGAGATGCAGGCAGCGGCGGCAAAGAAGATCGATCATGCTATTGCTGGTGTGGACGATACTGCGGAGGAAGCTGATGACACTGCCGTCACTCCGAACGAAGAAGTACCTGCATTCGTGCCGGTCGAGGGAAAGTATCGTAAACGCGGCACCGGCTATGTGAAGCAGCTATCCGAGAACTGCTGGCAAGGTCGATATTCGCCTACTGTGAATGGAGAGCGAGTGAGCCATAATGTGTATGGCGCGACGGAAGAAGAATGCGAGGCGATGTTGGCGGAGAAAATTAAGGAAGTGAAAGCGGAGTTGGGGAGAGCGTAGGGGAAGAAATTGATACGCTTAAGCCCCCAAAATGCGTAATATGAAAAAAGTGTACAACTTTTTAGCATTATCGGCAAAATACCGCTCCAAAAATTCACAAAATAATATAGAAATATTGCCGATAATGTGATATAATATACTTATCGATATTGATAGAGGTGATTCTGATGAATTATATTTCATCTACCGAGGCAGCAAAAAAATGGGGCATATCCGAGCGAAGTGTGCGTAACTACTGTTCGGAAGGACGGGTTGATGGCGCCGAGCTTGTCGGCAAAATATGGACAATTCCTGAAAACGCCGAAAAACCGGGACGGAAAAAGAAATCTTCTGCTGCACCGATGAATTTGCTCAAAGTGCTGAAGGCCGAAAAAACAGCCAAGCTTTCCGGCGGAATCTATCATAAAATTCAGATTGAGCTAACCTACAATTCCAATCACATCGAAGGCAGCGGCTTGACGCATGATCAAACGCGATATATTTACGAGACCAATATGATCAGCATGACAACAGGTCCTGTGAGCGTTGATGATATTGTTGAAACGACAAATCACTTTGGGAGTATTGACGTTATCATTGATCGTGCGAATTCGAATATCACAGAAACCCTTATCAAACAGCTTCATTTCCTCCTGAAAAGCGGAACCTCCGACAGCCGCCTTGATTGGTTTGCGGTAGGCGATTATAAAAAGATTCCGAACGAGGTTGGCGGAAAGGACACCACCGCACCGGAAGATGTTGCGGGTGAAATGAAAAAATTACTTGCCGATTATAACAGCACGGATAAAAAAACGCTGTCGGATATTCTCGATTTCCATTACCGATTCGAGTGCATTCATCCGTTCCAAGACGGGAACGGCAGGGTTGGCAGACTGCTTCTGTTCAAGGAATGCTTGAAGCATAATATTGTGCCGTTTGTGATTGATGAAAACAACAAGATGTTTTATGATAAGGGACTGACAGAATGGCCATTAAAGAAAAATTGTCTGATAGACACTTGTCTGTCAGCGCAAGATGAATTCAAAAAGTGGCTCGATTATTTCAGAATTTCGTACGAGAAATAATGAAAAAATATGAAGTGTACTAATTGTGTAAATAGTCCTTATAACTCGCAGAGCCGAGCAATTGGATAAATAATATATAAAGTTGAAGTTTAGTGTACTGTAATCAAATTCTGTTAGGCGGCCACAGGTGTTACATAATTTCGCGGTACGATACACAAAGTACGCAGATATGTTAAAACTGAACATATCAATACTGTGTGATTAGGGGGCAGAGTTATAATGGATAATTTTTGTATTGGGGAATAATGAGAATATGAAGCAACCACGATATGCCAAATTGCTGATTAGGGATAATGCTTGTTATCCTATAGTAAATATACATTTTGAAACTAACCAAGTCACATTGCAAGAAAATGAAAAAGTGTTTAATACTGTTTGCATTAAAAGTGTAGAGTTTGATTATTCTGACTTTTCAATGGAGGAAAAGGTAGAATTTTGTAAAAAATTATTATAAGCACTATACAAACAACTCTTTTTATGGTATAATTATAATAACATATTAACTTAAAGAGGGTTGAAAAGTGGGGCACAAAATATTTGTATCGTATAAGTATGCTGATTCAGATGTTAAGCAAATAACCGGCAGTTGGTATCCCAAAGATACTGTTCGTACATACGTAGACAAGTTGGAAGAATATATTTCCGATGTATCCGAGCACATCTATAAGGGAGAAACAGATGGTGAGGATTTGTCTGCTCTATCAGATGATACTATTTGGGGAAAATTAAAAGATCGCATATATGATAGTACACTAACTATTGTGATGATTTCAAAAGGAATGCGCTCAACGTATTTGCCTGATCGTGAGCAATGGATTCCATGGGAAATTTCATATTCCTTAAAAGAGGTGTCGAGAAAAAATATTCGAGGAACTGCCGTAACAAGTTCAAGCAATGCTTTACTTGCAATAATTCTTCCTGATGCCAACGGCTCATATGAATACTTCACATATATGAAAACATGTTGTGCAAATCCTTGTCGTTACTTTAATACAAGTTTCTTATTTGATATTATGAGAAATAATATGTTTAATATCAAGCAACCTGACAAAAAGGATTGCAATGACGGCTCTACGGTATATTATGGAGACAGTAGTTACATGTCCACTGTAAAATGGGAAGATTTTATAAAATCTCCTGAATCCTATATTAATAAAGCGTATGATATTCAAAGCAAAATCGAGAAATACAATGTATATAAGGAGTTGGATTAAATTTATAGGAGTACAAAAAAATGAGGAAATATGTTTTTAATGAGGGAAGTTTTTCCTCATATAAGGTATCGTCATTAACTGAATCGAGAGAACCAATTTTGCGACATGATGCATTTTCTGGAGATCCGAGAATAACCGTATTTATATCTCATAAGCATAGCGATTTAGAAGAATTAAAAGGAATAATTGGTTTTTTGGAAAAAAACTATAATGTAAAGTGTTATATTGATAGCAGAGATCCAAGCATGCCAAAAATAACTTCAGGTGAAACCGCAAGTAAAATTAAAGAAAGAATTAGAAATTGCAAAAAATTTATTTTGTTGGCTACAGAAGATGCTATTGAATCTAAATGGTGCAATTGGGAACTGGGGTTTGGCGATGCCAATAAGTTTAAGGATCACATTGCATTGTTTCCGATAAAAAAAGCAGATACTTCGGAAAATGCTTATAAGGGAAATGAATATATGCAGATATATCCGTATATTTCTTATTATGGACAGGACGAAAAATATAGCGATGGAAAGATTATTGCTCCGGGATATTACGTTAGAGAAATTAAGTCGGATGGAAGTGGCGGAATTATAGTTCCATTGGAGAGATGGCTTAAAAGTTAGAGGAGGTTATTTATGGAAAACAAACATAAGCATTTGGACTATATTCAAGGTGTAATTAACAGAATGGCAAGTAACTCGTTTGCTTTGAAAGGATGGGCGGTTACATTAATTGCAGGTATTTTCGTTTTGGCGGGAAAAGATACTGACAAAATGTATTTCATTGTAGCATACATTCCGATACTCGTTTTCTGGGGATTGGATTCGTTTTATTTGTTGCAAGAAAGACTATATCGCTCACTGTATAACAAGGTTAGAAAGATGGAAGAAAATGAAATTGATTTCAGCATGAACGCTAATTTGGATGAATTCAAAACAAATAAGAATACATGGTGGGATTGTATGCTATCTAAAACAGAGCTGTGGTTTTATCTACCGTTAGGCTTGGTATCGACGGGTATCATTATTCTGACCGCGTTACTGTGATCTCAATAGTATAATATACTTAAGTCGTCACTCGTATTTCAAAATCTGCACCGCATAATCAAAGAAAAGGCGCCCGAGCAATTTCGCTCAGGCGCCAATATTATTCATGTGGTCAGCAACTATGGTCAAACATGTGGTCAGCCTCCGCCTCCACCGCCGCATTCGGCAGAGAATACAGCAGTTCCCGCCATATTTCCTCCGAAAAAAGCAAAAAACAAAGCCGAAAACTCACGTTTTCGGCTTTGCCTGGTCTGAGTGACAAGACTTGAACTTGCGGCCTCTACCACCCCAAGGTAGCGCGCTACCAACTGCGCCACACCCAGATATCCAACGCATAATATTATATCATAGTGGATTTCATTTGTCAAGGGCTTTTGGAAAAATATTTTCGCTAGATCAAGATTTGTTTTAAACAGCCGATGAGAATAGTCTCATCGGCTGAATTTATACCTTTATTTCTCGTAGAGGAACGTGCTTTCTGCCTCAAGCACGAGCTCGCTGTACTCAAAGCCGGATGCAAACATCGGGTTGACGTTTATCTTTATCTTCTGCGCCTTCTTCGTCTTACTTGTGAGCTTCAGCTTCGTAAGTTCGCCGTTCTTGACCTCGAGCGAAACCGTGTATCCGCCAAACTGCGGAATATTCTCCGCCTTGAAATCAGACCAGTCCTTGTTTATGCCGTACAGCACTCGCAGATCGCCGATGCTGTCAGAGTGCGCGAGCGCATCGTTTACAGCCCAGGCCGCGATTGCGTGAGGGGTGGTGTACCAATAGCCGATAACACGTCCCTCAAGCGTCCAATATTCGAACAGCGCGCCGAGCGAGCTTGTGTATCTGTCAAGCGTGTGTATGAACTGCATCGCCTTGTCGGGGTCTCTGCGGCGCGCGTAACCGAGTGCAGGCAGGGAATCGTACCACGACCAATGGCGAGCTTCCTCCGACGTTTGATCCGACTGATATCCCCAATGCGTCTTTCCACGACGAAGATTTTCGTCCATAGAATATGTATCGATCGCGCGTACGGGAATGTCGTGCGGCAATCCCCAAAGCGCCATACCGCTTGTGTGGGGCGCGTTCGTGTACGGCATTAGAATGCCGTCTACACGGTTTTTCTCGATAGGCTCAAGCAACTGCTTGCTTTCCTCGATAAGCTTGTCGTCACCGAGCATCTGACCTGCATAGAGAAGGGAATTTGACATACTCATCTGAATGAACGTGTCAATTTCTACCGCAACACCGCTCTCGTCGGCTGCCTCAACGGGACCGAGCCAAATCTTGCCGTTCTCTCTGCGAATAATAGTTGCGTCCCAGAACACAAGAACGTCGCGAATAAGGTCCTTCATTTCCTCTGTTAGAATATCGGGATCGTAGCACCACTGGAAATAGATAGCGCTGATCATCATACCTGCGTTGAAGGGTTTATATCCCGTTACGAAGCGTACGAAATCGTTTGCAATGGATTGCCCGAAGCAGTCGTCCCAGCCGGATATAGTCATGCCGGGGTAACCGAGCGACTTAAGGCGAGCCTTGTTTGCAGGCACACAGTTAAGATAGAACTGTATGAACTTGCGTCCTGCCTCGATATTACCCGAGCTGAGAAGGCGCATATGATGTTGCTGTGCATCGGGCGCACAGTAAAGTCCGCCGCCCCAAAGATGCGGAAGCGTGCCCGTGGTTAAACCACCGGTTTTCGGATGCTGTGCGGCGAGTACGACGTAGCGGCTCAAATAGTAAAGATATTCGATGTTTTTATCGGGAATATCCACCGTGCACTCGCCGAACTTTTCAGCCCAGCGCTCACAGTGCTTCTTATAAAGCTCATCGTAATCAAAGCCGCGGCTCTTTATCTCATCGAGCTGGGCTTTCCAATCATCTCCGTCGCTTTCATCAAGGCAGCACATCATACGGCGCGCCCTGAAGCCTTGCTTTACGTTTTTGTAAACGCCAGAGTCAGAATCCTGCGTGTCGTACGGGATATCGCTTCTCATAAATCCGCCGCCTCTTATGTCGCCGGACTTGTATGTGAACTTATGAGTGCGCTCGTCCTCTATCTCGGACTCGTATCCGACCTCATAGGGAAGTGCAACGGGCTCGGGAAGACGGCTGAACATAGGCTTACCCTCGACAAATCCGAGCGTTACCTCAAGATCGTCGGGACAGTCGGTTACAAAAAGCTCCATACACCAGATATCATCGTCGTTTAAGAAGTTGGTTATGTCAAGTTCAAAACCGCCTGCGTATTTGAGGTGAGTCTTGAGCGTTGCAGTCTGTGGGAGCATTTCCTGCTCAAACCAGGTCGGCACCGCCTGCGCGCCGTGCATAACCACCTGAAACGCACCGCGTGCAACGGGCTGTATGTGATTGGTTTTTCGGAGCGCCGTGTGCGTGACCTTGCTCCAACCGCAAGAGAGACCTTGGCTTAGCACGCCGTGCCAATGACCGTTTTTATGATTATAGTGAGAGCCCATATTATCAAGCAAGAGACTGCTTTTTCCGTTGCTTAAGTAGGCAGGGAAGTATTCCTGCGCTGACAGTGGTGTTGCTTTCATTGCTTACATCTCCTTGGATTGAAAGATTGCGAAATACCCTATACCAAAATTATAGCTTACTTATAAAAATTATAACAGACATTTTTGTACGAAAGATGTTCACTTTTGTAGACAATCGGTGCAGTGCTATTGACAATCTTGACTTAATATGTTACCATAACTTTACGGGAGCACCCGAAATATAGAAAAGGCAGGGCATCGCTATGAACGACAAATTTATGTGGACGTATCTTATCCATCTCAGCACACATTTCTGGGGGGACGAATCTTCACCTGCAGAGGGCTGGTATGGTCAGAAGCCGTGGAATGACAATAATAATGTAGATATCGCCGTATGGGACGGTACGGTGAAGTATCTTGCCGAAACAGGGTTCAACACACTTATTATCGACCTCGGAGATGCTATTCAGTATGAAACGCATCCCGAAATTTGTGCGCCCGATGCGTGGAGCAAGGAATTTTTGAAGAAGAAGCTCGACGAGATGCGTGCGCTCGGTATTACTCCTATCCCGAAGCTTAATTTCTCAACCACCCACGACGGATGGATGAAAATGTATCACAGAATGGTGTCCACTCCTGCATACTATGCTTTTTGTGCCGACGTTATTGGCGAGGTTTGCGAGCTTTTTGAATCTCCCGAACTGCTTCACCTCGGTATGGACGAGGAGGGACTTCAGTTAACCGGACGCGATTTAAGCGTTTGCAGAAACGGTGAGCTTTGGTGGCACGACTTTAATTTCCTCGCAAAGGAATGCGAAAAGCACGGTGCCCGTCCGTGGATATGGTCCGACCGTATGTTTACGAACACCGATGAGTTTTTTGCGAAGATGTCAAAGTCTGTTTTGCAGTCGTATTGGTACTACGCACGTTTCCAGGACTACCCCGCAGGACATGACTATAACAGACTCCTCACGGGCTATGCGCTTCTTGAAGAGCACGGCTATGATCAGGTGCCGACCGCGTCCTGCTACTCGAACAATTACACTACACGCGAAACTCTCGCTCACGGTAAGAAGATCATCACCCCCGAGCTTTTAAAGGGATATATGACCGCACCGTGGAAGATGACGCATACGGCAATGCGCTACGATCTCTTAAAGGAAGCGGAAATATTCTATCACGCGCGCAAGGAATTTTATCCCGAAACGCTTTAAGAAAAGCTATAAACAGGAAGAGGCTGAATCGAAGGATTCAGCCTTTTTATATTACCAAATAAACGGAATAAGTCTGTATTTAACGCGCTTCTTGTAGTCCGTGTAGCCGTTAAGACCGTTTTCGAGCACCTTTTCTTCACCCAAAATTCTAACAGCTATGAGTATAACGTAAGGCGCAAAGCAGAGAAGTGCCCACCACGAGCCGAGTACGACGGGAATCGCGAGAAACAGCCAAACCGTCACCGCGTACATCGGGTGGCGGACGATACTGTAAAGTCCCGTGTCAACCACTTTTTGACTTTCCTGCACCTCTACCGTTCGCGAAAGGTAGGCGTTTTCGCGCATTACCTCGGCGTAGAGCGCGTAGGAGATAAGGAGTACGGCAGATGCCGCTATAACAATCCACGTCGGAACGTGTGACCAGCCAAAGCGCCAGTCGAGTCCGGCTATTACAAATCCGACGATAAACAAAAGAGCTGACGACGCGACGACACCCTTCTGGGTGTTTTCTTTTTCTTTTACGCCGAGTCGCTTTTCGAGCAGTGAGGGCGACTTTATAAAGAGAACAGTTCCAAGAATGAGCATAGGTACAAACAAAAGGCCTGTGAACAGCCAAGCGTTAGCGAATGCAAAGCTTCCTGCCGGCAAAAACAGCAATACACCTACAAGCAGTAGCCCCATAATGAATTTTGTCAGTGCGTTAAGTATGAGCTTCATAATCTACTCCGAGTAATATTTTATCGCAAAATCATTTTGATGATCCACAGCTGCAAACGCTTAGGCAGGGCGTTTAGGAGTAGCAGCAGAGGATTGCGGTTTATACTGTACGCGAATGAAGGCGCACGTTTATTTAAAATGCGAACTACCTTTTTTGCTATTCTTTCGGGCTGAACACATCTTGCCTCGACGTTGTTTACTATTCGTTTAAAGCGGTCTGCGTTGCAGGTGTAAAGCTTTGTGCTCTCACAGAAACGGTTGAGTGCGTCGGTGGACGCGCCGAGCATACCCGTGTCGACGGCGCCTGCGCGGAGTACCGAAACCGAAATTTCGAGTAGCTGTAGCTCCATACGAAGCGAGTAGGCGTACTTGTCAAGCGCCCCCTTCGTTACGGCGTAAATGCCCGTGAAGGGAAGCGGATCGAGCGGCGCAAGCTCACTCGTGGTGATAAGAATGCGGCTACCGTTTGCGAGGAGCGGTGCGACGGTCTTGTTTACTAAAAATACGCCGTTAAGATTTACGTCAAATATGCGTTGGAAGGCGTAAGAATCCATTTCCACAAGGGAATCGAGCATATAGATCCCTGCGAAATGTACGACTGCCCAAAGCTCGTCGGTATACGAGCGTACGGTGTCCATAGCGGCATTCACGCTTTCCTCTGAGGTGATGTCAGCCTCTATCGGGATAATATTTTCTTGGGGCTCGCCAACCTTTTTATCAAGGGCGAATACTCGAAAGCCTTGCCTTTGCAAAGCCTCTACGGAAGGGTGTCCCATACCGCCATACGCGCCCGTTACAAGTATATCTTTCATTTGTACTCCAAAACTCAGTTCTGTTTGTACGGTACTCTTGCAGACGGGACGAGCTTCGATGCAGCAGACGTATGCGTCTGCTGGTCGTCAAAGAAAATGTTAGCGCCGAACGCCTTGAGTACGTCGCTTTTACTGATTCCGCCAAGGAAGAAGGACTCGTCGATTCGTACGTTCCAGGCGCGAAGGGTACGCACTACACGCTCGTGTGCGGGTGCGTTTCTCGCGGTGACGAGCGCCGTTCTTATCGGTACGCTGTCCTTGGGAAACTGCTGCTGTATGAGGGAAATTGTTTTCAAAAGCTTTGCGAATGGGCCTTCGGGAAGCGGATTTTTCGCGTTTGCCTGCTCGTGCTCCGTGAATGCCTGAAGTCCTTTTTCTTTAAAGATCCGTTCGGATTCGTCCGAAAAGATTACCGCATCTCCGTCGAATGCGATGCGTATTTCGCTTATGTTATTGTTCGGATCAATAGGGAGGTTGTCGTGGGAGCAGATTATGCCTGCCGCGAAATTCGCGTTTATCGCCTCCTGTACGTCCTCCTCGTTTGCGGACAGGAATAGATCGGTCTTGAACGCTTCAAGATACGGCGCTATAGAATTTCCGCCGACGAGTGCCGCACGGCTGATATCAAGCCCGTATTCTTCGATTGAGTTGAAGATGCGAAGACTCGTATCGGCGCTGTTTTTTGACATTACGATTATCTCGGTGAGGTAGCGCCCGTCAGCATTAAGCTGTTGAAGCGCTTTGATAAGCGGAAACGCCGTGCCGGGCTTAAGTATATCCTTTTCGTGTGCTATCTGATATTCGGCGTACGCCTCGAGGCCTTCATTTTCGAAAATAGCGTTTTCAGCCTCAAGATCGAACAGCGCCCTTGATGAAACGCCTATAACTAATTTATCGTCAAGCTTCAGTGCCATACGTTACTCCTTTGGTCTATTAGGTATATACACATTATATCACACGGCAAGGAAGAAAACAAGAGGGAAGCGCCGATTTGCGCATATTGAAAAATCTTGACTTGTGTGGTATAATGTATACAGTATGCGAGGTGAGCTTATGGAATACAAAAGATGCGGATGGGTTAATTTGAAAAACGAGGCATACGTTAAATATCACGATGAGGAGTGGGGACATCCGTTATACGACGACAGGCGGCTTTACGAGCTACTGATTTTGGAGTGCTTTCAGGCAGGGCTGTCGTGGGAGTGTGTGCTTAACAAGCGCGAAGCCTTCCAAGTGGCGTTCGACAATTTCGATATTGATAAGGTTATCTATTACGACTCGGTCAAACTTGAAGCGCTGATGAATGATCCTTCAATAATTCGAAATCGACTCAAGATAGGGGCAGCGGTGAAAAACAGCGCCGTATTTAAGGAAATCGCGGCTGAATACGGCTCGTTTTCTAACTATATATGGTCATTTACCGATAATAAGGTTATAGTAGAGGAGTACACTTTGAGAACGACGTCGCCGCTATCAGACGCTATTTCGAAGGATCTGAAGCGACGCGGTATGAGCTTTGTAGGATCTACTATCATATACTCCTTCTTGCAGGCAATAGGCGTTATAAACGGACACTCGCGTGACTGCATATGCTATAGGCAAATATAAAACGCGGAGGCTGTGTGAGCCTCCGCGTTTTGTTTTATTTATTTTCAGCTTCCGTCTTTAAAGCGGCACTTTTTCTTTTTATCTCACGCGCGACGATTAAGAGAAGAATAAGTCCGAGAATGGCGGTGAGTATATTTACGCCGACAAAATTGAACCAGATGCCGTCAAGTCCGAAGCTCCAGAACGAGCCGAGGATAATAACGGGAAACACGAGCGCCGTTGAAACGGACATAAGCGTTGCAAGCATCGGCTTTTCGATAGCACTGAGGAAGCCCTGCGTGGTGACACCGAACCACCTGAAAAGATATGCAAAGCAGAACAGCCGTATAGCGTGTGTTGACTGCTCAAGGAGCACTGTGTCCTCTGGCTTTACGAAGAACGACGCAACCGCGCCCGAGAAGAAAAACAGAATAGACGTTGATACAAGTCCGACCGTTGCGGTGCCGATATAGGCACATTTTACGATCTTTTTCACTCTGCCGTAATTCTCCGCGCCCCAGTTGTATCCGATGGAGGGCGAGAGGGAATCGCTGATACCGTATAAAAGCGGCCAGCAGAGGTCGCTCGAATACATAAGGACTGCGTAAACCGCAACTGCCGTAGTGCCGCCGCCCTCTCCCAAAGCTTTTGCGCCGAGCGCCATAAGCGAGATATTCATTAAAATGGACGTAACGCGTCCAGATACGTTATTGAGAAAAACCGGCGAGCCGCAGGCGGCGATTTGCTTAAACATTGCGAAATGGAATCTGGGCTTTGTGAACACAAGGAGCGTTTTACGGCGCAAAAAGGGTATCATAGCGACGAGCGAGCAGACGCACATCGAAACGGATACCGCAAGTGCGGAGCCGACGACGTCCATTTGAAGTCCTATAAGGAAAAACGTCAAAAGTCCAAGCGTTGCGAGGTTTGAGCAGATGTTTATTACCATGCTCGTTTTAACGTATCCGCTGATACGCAGATAGTTGTCCATAGCGAAGAAGACCGAGGAGAGCGGACTGCAAAGCGCACAGGTGCGAAGATAGCGTACAGACGTGTCGAGCAGATCTCCGTCGGCGCCCATCATACGGCAAAGCGGCTCTGCCGCGACGAACATTACGGTGCCCATTATAAGGGAAGTTATGAATATCATAATTACCGAGCACGAGAAAACGTTATTTGCGGTGTCATGCTCCTTTTTGCCAAGCGCTATTGAGATCGGTACGGACGCGCCTACGCCGATAAGATCGGCGAGCGAGAAGTTTATCATTACGAGCGGCATAGCTATGTTGACTGCGGCAAATGCGCCCTCGCCGAGCATTTGTCCTATAAAAGCGCCCTCGATGATGCTGTATACCGACATTGCGAACATACTTATCATACCGGGCAGGGCAACGATGAAAAACAGCTTCCACGGCTTCATCGTGGCGTACATAGCTTCGGTATCGCGTTTCATCTATATATTCCTCCGGGGAGTTGTGATTTTATTAGTAAGCATACTTTGAATATTATATCACAAGTTTTGCCGTTTTTCAACAGTATTGTGTGAATACGTTCAAGTTGTTTCAAAGACAAAACAGCCGTACAGGTATACCTGACGGCTGTTTTTTTATTTGGTTTTGTGTATACCATTAAATTCAAAGTGGATTAGCACGCTGAGCAATCCTCGAAGCAAAATGACCGCGCCGAGAACGTAAAGCTCATCAAGACTTTGTATCAGAACCGTACGAAGTATCTCCGCTGCCATTTTAAATTCGAGACCTGACGCGAGCCCTTTGGCGAAATTTACCTGAAAATCAAGTTCTTTTTTCATAAATGTACTCTGTAGATACTGCCAGAATCCGTATATGGCAGACCAGATAACAATGACTATGCCCATACATTCAAGCATTGCTATTGCATACGGTAAAACGGTGTCTATAACCGAATGGATAACATTCATATGTGTACCTCCTGAATTACAAGCTGTAAATCTATTATACAGTAGGACGCCGCCTTTGTCAATAAGCAAATTTGGGATAGTACAATCAGGCTCATTGGTAGAGCGCGGCATGTTTGTTAATTATACGACTTGGTGCGTTTTATGTTGACATTATGACGTTTGTATGGTACAATATAAACACGTGATACAAGTCATACAAGGTGTAATTTTTTTTCAAAAATTGCCTCTTGGCAAAATAATTTAGTAGATAATAAAAATCGTAGCAGAAAGGGAAGGTTTTAAATGTCTTTTTTCTTAAACGGCATCCGCGTTCCTCACAGAAAAAATACTGCCGGTCAGTCTGCCGTGCGCATATCTGACACTGCACTTGTTACTATTCCTATGCAAATGCATATTGGCTCACCTGCCGAGCCTGTCGTCAAGGTGGGCGACGAGGTAAAGGTGGGCTCGCTTATTGCAAGGCAGGGCGGCACTTTTTCCGCGCCTATCCACTCGAGTGTTTCGGGTAAGGTCGTCAAGATATCGGATATCCTTATTTCAAACGGTACGAGAGTACCCGCTATTACGATAGAGTCCGACGGCGAGATGACGCCGCTTGAAGCTCTTGCGGCACCGAGTGTAAGCTCGCGCGATGAGCTTATTGCGGCTATACGCGAGAGCGGAATCGTAGGCCTTGGCGGCGCGGGATTCCCGACGCACGTTAAGCTTGACGTTGATTACTCAAAAATTGATGAGCTTATAGTAAACGGAGCGGAGTGCGAGCCGTATATCACCTCCGACACGCTGACGATGACCGAGCGTGCCGACGATATCGAATACGCGCTGAACGCTTTCAAAAAGTACCTTGGCATCAAGCGCATTATTATCGGTATAGAGAATAACAAAAAAGATGCGATAGCGTCGATGCGCGCTCTTGCAGAGCGCACCGAGGGCGTTGAGGTAAAGGTGCTCCCGTCAATTTATCCGCAGGGCGGCGAAAAGGTGCTCGTTTACCACACCACTAAAAAGGTGATACCCACAGGCAAGCTTCCAAAGGACGTAGGCTGTATCGTGCTCAACTGCACTACGGCTGCTTGTATCGGAAATTATCTTAAGACGGGTATGCCGCTCGTTGAAAAATGCGTTACCGTTGACGGTGGCGCAGTACGCGAGCCCAAAAACGTGATCGTTCCGATCGGTACGCCTATCGGGCATGTATTTGAGGCCTGCGGCGGATTTAAGTCTGAGCCGGCCAAGCTCGTTTACGGCGGCCCGATGATGGGCGTGACCGTTCCGAACGCAAGTGCTCCCGTAATAAAGAATACGAACGCGCTTCTCGCGCTGACGGAGAGGGAAGCTCGCCTTCCCAAAACAACGGCTTGTATCCGCTGCGGCACCTGTACCAACACGTGTCCGTTCGGTCTTGCGCCTGCTGAAATACTGCTTGCGTACAAGAAAAATGACGTCGAGGCGCTTGAAGATTTGTCGGTCAACACCTGTATGGAGTGCGGCTGCTGCAGCTTCGTATGTCCTGCGAATCGTCCGCTCGTGCAGACCAACAAGCTTGCAAAGATACTCATAAAGGAAGAAAAGGCAAAGGAGGGCACAAAAAATGGATAAGCTTCTTCGTATATCCGTTTCGCCGCATATTCACAGCGGACGTTCAACCAGAGCGATAATGCGCGACGTGTTGATTGCGCTGCTTCCTGCAACTGTTGCAGGTACGGTGATATTCGGCTGGCGTTCGCTTTTGGTGGTTGCTGTTTGTGTATTGAGCTGTGTTCTTCTTGAAGCGCTGTTCAATCTTATAGTTAAGAAAGAGCAGACGGTCGGTGATTTAAGCGCGGCACTCACGGGACTTCTTCTGGCGCTCAATCTGCCTGCAAACATTCCGCTTTGGCAGTGCGTGATCGGTTCCGCTTTTGCCATAGTTCTTGTTAAGTGTATTTTCGGCGGTATTGGCTGTAACGTGGTAAATCCGGCAATCACCGCGAGAGTGTTTATGCTCGTTGCATTCGGCAGTATGGCGATGCCGGCGTTCCCGACTATAGTTGATACGGTATCGGGCGCAACTCCGCTTACCGAAATGGCAGAGGGCGGCACGCCGAGGATTATGGATCTTTTCCTTGGTACGACGGGCGGTGCTATCGGTGAAACGTGCGCTCTCGCACTTCTGATCGGTTTCGTATATCTTCTCGTTCGCCGTGTTATCACTTGGCACATTCCCGTGTCGTTCGTCGGAAGCGTGTTCCTTTTCTCGTTTGCAATGGAAGGCTTTGATCCTTCGCGCGCATTGGCTCTCGTACTCTCGGGCGGACTTTTCATCGGTGCTATCTTTATGGCGACCGATTACGTTACCTCACCCTCGACGGCGTGGGGCAAGATCATATTCGGTGCCGGTGCAGGACTGTTTACATTCTTTATCCGCTACTTTGGTACTTATCCCGAAGGCGTTTCCTTTGCAATACTGTTTATGAATATACTGAACCCGTATATTGAAAAGCTTACCTCACATAAAGTATTTGGAGGTGGTAAAGCGTGAAAAAATCCATACAGAGTTTACTCGCACTCGTTTGTATTTGTGCTGTGGTTACCGTAGCGCTTGCGCTGACTAACTCGCTGACAGCACCCATTATTGACAAAAACGAAAGCGCAAGTGCAAATGCAGCACTTCTTGAGGTGCTCCCCGACGGCGGAGCGTTTGAGGCTCTTGATATCAGCGCTTACACGCTTCCGTCGACCGTTACCGAAGCGTACCGTGCCGAAAACGGCGGCTACGTTATGAAGCTCGAAACTACGGGATATGCTTCGGGACTCGTGCTTATGTGCGGCGTAAATGCTGACAGTAGCGTGAGCGGCGTTGTTTGCCTGTCTTCTGGTGAAACGCTCGGATATGAAAAAACGTACGGTGCTAATTTCATTGGCAAAACCGCCGATGAGGCAGATGCCATAGACACAGTTTCGGGTGCAACCAAAACCACGGGCGCTATCCGCTCGGCTGTAAAGGACGCACTCAATGCAGCAGTAATTCTCGGCGGTGGCTCGGTTGATATCCGCACCGAGGAGGAGATACTGAACGATAACCTTTCCGCGGCACTTCCGGCTGCAGAGGGCGCGTTTGAAAAGCACTTCTTCGTTGAGGTGGTAGAGGGCGTTGACGCTATCTACACTGCTGTAAACGGCGCAGGCTCGGTTTGCGTGATCGGTGAGCAGTTTATCGGCGTTGACGCTGACGGTGCAGTCGTTAGCGAATGCGATGATGCTACTGCAAGCGTAGCTAAGGCGGCTGTCGAGGTGATCGGCGCAACCGTAACGGAGGATATTGACCTTAGTGCATACGAGGGACTTCCTTCGCATCTCACGCTCGCAAAACGTACCGAAAGCGGAAACTACGTTCTTGAAATCAAGGGCGCAGGCTACGGAATTACCGGCGGTGACGATTATCATCCGGCGTCGGGCGAATATATTATGATTCGCATCTCTATGACTGCTGACGGCAGAATTATCGACTGTCTGACGCTTTCCGAGGAGGAAACCGACGGAATCGGTTCGGCTTGTGCAGACGAAGCATTCTACGGTCAGTTCGATGGCAAGACCGCTGAAAACTATACCGAGATAGACGCTATAAGCGGCGCAACGCTTACAACCGACGGCTACAAGAAGGCGATCGGACGCGCATTTGACTCGGTGAAAATTCTTGAGGGAGGAGCAAAGTGATGAATAAAAACAGTAATCTGTCGATCTTCGCAAACGGAATACTGAAGGAAAACCCCGTGTTTATTCTAATTCTCGGAACCTGTCCGACTCTCGCAACGACGACAAACGTTTTCGGTGCGTTCGGTATGGGAATTGCGGCGCTTTTGGTGCTTGTTTGCTCGAACTTCCTCATTTCGCTTCTTCGCAAGGTTATTCCCTCTAACGTTCGTATTCCGTGCTATATCGTTATTATCGCGGGCTTCGTTACGATAGTGGAGATGATTATACACGCATTTTTGCCGGAGCTTTACAATATGCTTGGCGTGTATCTGGCGCTGATCGTTGTAAACTGCATCATTCTCGGCAGAGCAGAGATGTTTGCAAGCAAACATACAATAGGTAAGTCCGTGCTTGACGGACTTGGAATGGGTATCGGCTTTACGGCGGCGCTCTGTGCTATTGCCGTTATTAGAGAGGTGTTCGGCGCGGCAAGCTTTGCAGGCATCGCGATCCCCTTCCTTGAGCCGTACAAGATCGAGTTCCTTGTAAAGGCTCCCGGCGGTATGGTCGTTTACGGCTTGCTCATCGCGCTCGTTCACGTTATTACGAGCGGCAAGGGACCGAAGAAAAAAACGTTTGGCTGTTCTGGCTGTCCCGGTGCAGAAATGTGCAATGCAGACGAATGTCAAAGAGTAAAGGAGGAGATATAACGTGGATGTTTTCAAGAGTTTAGCAGTTATACTATTATCCTCTGTGCTCATCAACAACTACGTTCTGACGCGCTTCCTTGGAATATGCCCCTTCCTTGGCGTATCCAAAAAGTTAAATCAGGCAATCGGAATGGGCGTTTCCGTTACGGTCGTTATGCTACTTGCGACGCTTGTGACCTGGCCGATACAGAAGTTTGTACTCGATCGCTTCGGACTCGAGTATATGCAGACTATCATATTGATTTTAGTCATCGCGGCACTCGTTCAGATGGTTGAAATAATGCTAAAAAGATTTTCGCCCGCGCTTCATAAGGGCCTTGGCGTGTATTTGCCGCTCATAACTACAAACTGTGCGGTGTTGGGCGTTTCCATCAACAATATCACGGACGGATTTAATTTCGGTGAGTCCGTTATAAGCTCGCTTGGCTGCGGACTTGGATTTTTACTTGCGATGATCCTTTTCTCGGGACTTCGCTCGCGCATCGACGAGGCAGAGGTGCCAAAGCCCTTCAAGGGCGTAGCGGTAACTCTTATTGCCGCATCCTTCATCTCCCTTGCATTTATGGGACTTGCCGGTATCGTTGATAATCTCTTTATGTAAGGAGGAAAAGAATGTTACCTGATATATTGACTGCCCTTCTGGCAGTTGTGGCCGTCAGCTTGATTCTCGGCGTTTTGCTTGCTCTCGTTATAAGCTTCTTCGGCAAGGAAGAGGACGAGAGAGTAAGACAAATCAGGGAGTGCCTTCCCGGAATCAACTGCGGTGCCTGTGGCTACAAGGGCTGTGACGACTATGCGGTTGGACTTGTTGAGGGAAAGGCTAAGCCTAATCTCTGCATTCCCGGCGCAAAGGATACCGCTCAGGCGATTGGTGATATACTTGGTATTGAGAGTGTACCCGAGCCAAAGGACGTCGTGGCATTCGTTCACTGTAACGGTACTTGCGATGCTGTGATTCATAAGGCTATTTACGACGGAATCAAGACCTGCCGCGCTGCTTCGATGATATACGGCGGCCCTGAAACGTGTAACCACGGATGTCTTGGATACGGTGACTGCACGGCGGTATGTCCGTCAAAAACAATTTCCATTACCGACAGAGTGGCAACAATTGACACTCGAGCTTGTATCGGATGCGGTGTATGTATCAGCAACTGTCCGCGCAAAATTATATCTATGATACCGCGCGAAATTGCTACTGTCGTACATTGCAGCACCAAGGATAAGGGTGCAGAAGCCCGCAAGGCTTGCAAGAATGCTTGCATAGGCTGTAAGAAGTGCGAAAAGGCGTGTACTTACGATGCGATCAAGGTTATCGACAACTGTGCGATCATTGATTACGAAAAGTGCACGGGATGCTGTGATTGCATAAGCGCGTGTCCCACGAAGTGCCTTAAAAGAGCGTTTTCCGATTTGGCAGAGGTAGCGCGCATTATATAAATTAGTTTATGCTACTAATTTAAACGATAAAATTTTATCAATCTTCTTGACATTTACAAATAGTTATGATATAATATGTTGGTTGTGAAAAATCAAAAAAATAACATTAAGGAGTTTAAGTCATGAAAAAGTTTTTTAGCATAGTTCTTATTTGTGCAATGGTTCTTTCGCTTGGTCTTCTTTCCGCTTGCGGACAGACAAACACTGATACTACTGATACCACCGACGCTACTGATAACGGCGAAGATGATGTGACCCTCAAGCTCGGCCTTGGCGTATACGCAACCGCAAAGGCAACCGATGCAACCGAGGATAAGGCAGGTCAGGGTCAGGCAACCGCTACTCTCGCAACTGTTCTCGTTGACGCTGACGGCAAGATCGTTAAGGCGTTCATCGACTGCGCAGACAACAAGGTTTCCTACAATGCAGACGGTACGGCTGTTGTAGCTGATTCCTTCAGCACCAAGTACGAGCAGGGCGATGCTTACAATATGGTAGCATACGGCGGCGCAGCTCTCGAGTGGTACGCTCAGGCTGACGCATTCTGCACTCTTATCGCAGGCAAGACCATTGATGAGGTTAAGGCTCTTCTCGCTGAAGACGGCAAGGGAACTGATGACGTTATCAACGCAGGCTGCACCATCACCGTTTCCGATTTCGTATACGCTGTAGAGAAGGCTGTTGCTAACGCTGCTGATTCTACCGCTACTGCTGCTGATACTCTCAAGATCGGTGTTTACACTGCACAGAGCACCGGTGATGCAACCGAGGACAAAGCAGGCTCCAATCAGGTAGAGATCACTGCATTTGCTGCTGCAATTGACACAAACGGCAAGATCACCGCAGCAAGCAGCGATTGCCTCCAGGTTAAGTTCACCTTCGACGTAACCGGCGTTTCTACCTTTGATGCAACCAAGGCGCTCTCCACCAAGAAGGAGCTTGGCGATGCTTACAACATGGTAGCATACGGCGGCGCAGCTCAGGAATGGTACGCTCAGGCTGCTGCATTTGATGCAGTTTGCGTAGGCAAGACCGTTGAAGAAATCGGCGCACTCGTTCTTGAGGACGGCAAGGGCACCGATGATGTTGTAGCTGCAGGCTGCACCATTCTCGTTGACGGCTTTGTAAAGGCTGCTTCCAAGCTTGGCTAATATTTAAAAAATAAAAAAGGGAGGGAAACCTCCCTTTTTTTAACCACGGAGATGCTAATGAAAAAGCAAATTGTGTCCTTGCTGCTGCTTTTGGCGGTAGCTTGTACCGCGCTTTCAGCGTGCGGCGAAAAAACTAAATATTCAACATACTCGCTTGATTATTTTGACACCGCAACGACCGTTATCGGATATGCGGATAATAGGGAAGAATTTGATAAGATAAGTGCGGACATACTCACAGAGCTTGGTGAATACCACCGCCTATTTACGATATACCACCGCTTTGAGGGTCTTGAAAACCTCTGCACCGTAAACTCGCTGGAAAACGGCGAGCATCGTGTGGTAAGCGTTGATAAGCGTATAATCGACCTGCTTGTTTACTGTAAAGAAATGTATGTCAAAACAGGAGGGCGAGTGAATATCGCTATGGGAAGCGTGCTCTCAATTTGGCACGATTACCGCTCGGCGGGACTTGACGAGCCGTGGGTGGCAGAGCTTCCTCCTATGGATAGGCTTACCGAGGCGGCAAAGCACACCAATATTGATGATCTTATCATCGACGAGGAAAATTCAACCGTATTTCTGCGCGATCCCAAAATGACGCTTGACGTCGGCGCGATCGCAAAGGGATATGCCGTCGAAATGGTGGCAAGAAGCCTTGAAGAACAGGGAATTACAGGCTATGTTCTTAACGTTGGCGGAAACGTCCGTACCATTGGTACGAAGGGAGACGGCGGTATGTGGGTTGCCGGAATTGAAAATCCCGATGATAATGCCGACGAGCCGTATATCGCATATCTCGAGCTTGCAGGACAGTCGCTTATTACAAGCGGATCGTATCAGCGCTTCTATACTGTGAACGGCAAGAATTATCATCACATTATTGACTCCGAAACGCTTATGCCCGCCGAAGGATATAGCTCCGTTTCGATCGTATGTCAAAGCTCAGCAGACGGCGATGCACTCTCTACCGCGCTTTTCTGTATGAGCGTTGAAGAGGGAAAAGCATTACTCGAACAGTTTGACGGCGCTTACGCGCTGTGGGTGCTCTCCGACGGTACGAAGATATATTCTTACGGGTTTCATGATTATCTTACCGAAATAGAATAAAAAAAGAGGTAACCGCTTAGCGCAAGCCCCATAACGAAGTATTTATGTAAGAGGCGGTGTGATCGAAAAGATCACACTGCCTTTTGCTATTCATACGGCTATCTTTTTGTCTTTGCATATGCCGTGAGTGGCGATACAATCGTCCTCTTGAGCAGTAGGCAAATCAATGATGCCGATAGCATTGTAGTAATTTTCAATCTTTTGTTTCCTATGTCCACTGCTCTTGGCGGGGTGTGGACTATTATTTTGTCAACCAAATCATTAACCATCTGTGCGGCCAGTTCTTGCGTATCGGCGTACTTGCGAACATTGACAAGAAGCTGATTCAGATCCTTTCTCTGTGTTTCTCCGTTCTCAATTGGATCTTCAAGTTCGGCATTGAGCTCTTTCTGCGCCTGCTCATATTCACTCACAAGCATATTCTACCATAGGAGGGTGTTTTTTCAATTGTCTGATTTTAGCGAACTTGTGAAATTGTACATAATGACGGGGTATATTTATTTGCGCAGCAAACCTCCGAGCGTTCGTCTTGGGACGAAAAAACATCTGCCTTGCCGTTTTTGCTCGTGGATATGGTGCGTTGTTGTACCTGCTCTCACGAGAGAGGAAAATAATGAAAACAGATAATAAATTAACGAAGAAGCTAACGGAAGTTACATTTTATATAAATTACATAACTATCTCTCGTATGGCTCGATTGGTTTTGTAAGGATTTTTTGATAATTTTAAAAAATTTTTCAAAAAGCATTGACAATTCATTTTTTGTAGTGTATAATATGTCATATAAAGTGCGCGTACTGCCATAGTTGTCTCTGCTTGGAGAGGAATGGCTCCTGCAGGTCGCTCTGGTTTGCGCTCCCTTTGTTACCTCGGTCGTGGGTGCGACCAAACAATTGTATTATTTAATGAAAGGATACAAAACCATGAAAAGAAACATTTTGTCCATTATGCTTGCTTGCTTGATGATCGTTTCTCTTCTCGTTCTCACCGGTTGTAAGGTTGATGACCTCGCAGTTAAGGTTGACGAGAATGCTGCTAACGCAGAGAACGCTGTAAACAACGCTGCAAGCAAGGCAGATGCTGACGTTAAGGCTGCCGCTAAGAAGGCTGCTGACGATCTCGCTGCTGCACAGGCTAAGCTTGAAAAGCTTATCAAGGACGGAGATGCAGCTGATACTGCTTCTCTCGCCGCTGCTGTTAAGGACTTCAACGCAGCTATCGCTGCTATCGATG
>JAZQZL010000005.1:0-7538 GCA_045634005.1 Candidatus Flemingiibacterium sp.
GTATCTTCTTACCGAATTTGTCAAAGCCCTTCTTTAGCATATCCGAAACGAACGAAGGAAGTACCGAAGACATATCGCAAAGCGTGTAAACGCCGTTTCTGTACGTCGGCTGTACCCGTGCAGGCTCGGTAAAATGCGACGTTTTTCCGTCGAGGAAGTCGCCGAGCGTTTCCACAGGAGCGCGGTAATCGTGCTCTCCCGTATCGGCGGGTTTATATGCCGCACGCTCAAGGCTTCGCTGGGACGCCACTCCGTCCTGCCACGTGCCGCCAACATCCTCCGGGAACACCGACACAACTATCGCCGCGTTGGCATTTTTACCGTCGCGCGCGTACCGGCTCATACCGTTGGGTACAACGCCGCCCTCCTCGCTCGCCGATGCCATAACCTCACCGCCGGGGCACATACAAAAGCTGTATACGCCACGCGCAGAGTCAGAAACTATTCCATCCTGCGCCTCGCGGTAAGACAGCGAATATTCGCCTGCCGGAAGCACGCGCCTGCCGTTTTTATCGCATATGTTCACCGCGTCACCGTAAAGCGCCGCGTCGATATCTTCTTGGAGATGCTCCGCACGAACGCCGACCGAAAACGGCTTCGGCGCAAGTAAAAATCCGCGCGATGCGAGCATATCGTACGTGTCACGTGCGCTGTGACCGACGGCAAGTATCACCGCGCCGCATTCGAGAGTGCTCCAAGCGCCGCGTGAGGTCACGCTCACCGATGAAACCCGTCCGTTTGTGATATTAACGTCGTCAAGACGCGTATCGAAAAGTATCTCTCCGCCAAGCGCTTCAATACGCTTTGCGATACCGTCGACTACACCGAGCAGTCTGTCCGTTCCGACGTGCGGCTTTGCAAGCCAGAGTATCTCCTCAGGCGCACCGAACTCCACAAATCGCTCAAGCACGTATGCACAGCGAGAATCGTTTATGCGCGTAACGAGCTTACCGTCTGAAAACGTGCCCGCGCCGCCCGCGCCGAACTGTATGTTGGTTTCGGTATTGAGTCTACCTGTTTTAATAAACTCATCAACCTCGCGTGTACGCGTTTCAACGTCACTGCCGCGTTCGATAACGAGCGGCTTGTAGCCATTCTCGGCAAGCAAAAGCGCCGCAAACATTCCGGCCGGACCGAATCCAACGACAATGGGCCGCGAAGCAAGCTCTTCGTGTCCGTATTCAATTTCAATAGGCGCGCGCTCGACGATTTCAGCCTCCGCACCAAGACGCGCTATACGCGAAAGCTTTTTTTCGCTTATATCGCATTCAAGTGCGACCGACATAACAAAAGTCGGCGCATCGCCGCCTCTGCGTCGCGCGTCGATAGAGCGCTTGTGAAGCGCCGCACCGAGGTATTCCCCGTCAGTCAGCGACAGCCGCCGCCGAGCCTGATCGAAGGCATCTTCAATCGGCGCGGTCAGCGGCAGTCTTATGTTTTTTACTATTATCTGCTTCTTCATATCAGTGTATCGTTACGTCGATCTCGTATTCGCCGATCTCGTATACGCTTCCGGCAAGCGTGCTTGACACGGTTACGGTAACCGGAACGGAAACCTTTCCCGACGAATTATTAAGATAGCCGAGATCTATCGTCGCTGTGATATTGTTCTGATTAAGCAGCGACAGAAGCGTTTTTGTTCCGCGGAATTTTACAACTATACTCGGAGAGTCGATGGAATACTTAAGACTTCCGGTGTTTACAACGGACAGATTGGAAACCACCACGTCTCGCGTAGCTGTTCCCTTGTGCGTGATCGAAATATCCGCGGTTCTGATACCGCTCACATTTTCTATGTTGTCAGGAAGCATTATAGTCGCCGTCTTTGAGCCATCATCGACTATCTTCTTCTCGTCAAGCTGGAGCACTACTATGCTATCAAGATTATCGAGTGCATTCGGCTCGCCCTTCACGCGAATGGATGCAGGGCTTATCTTAACATCAACGTTGGTATCGTTGTAATAGCCGTATTTGTACGTTACCGCAAGAGGAACGTCCTTATATGTGTAAACAGGTATCTTGACCGAAATCTCGGTGGTCTGAAGCTTGATATACGGATTGCTTATCGGCACGCCGCTCGCGTCAACGAGCACCAGCTTACCGGTAGCCGTCAGCGTTTTGTCTATGCGTCCAAGGTCAAGAGTTACCTTAGCTTCCTTTATCTTCTCAAGCTCTACCGCGGGGCCGGACACGTTCACCATCGTAATGCTCGGCTCGGGATCTCCAAGCTCGTATGTCGACTCCATCGAGTACATCGGCTCAACGACCACGGGCACAGATATCGACGTTCGCTTGTCAACGTAGAGCTGGATATAATTTGATGACTGCGAGCTTACCGTAATACCGTTCGGAAGCGAGGTCTTTACCTCAAGCGTATATTCGCCCGCCGACTCAACGTGAGAAACGTCAACGAAAACGCTCACGTCGTCAAGCGACAGTCTGCTTATCTCGGAGTTGGCACCGCTAACAGTAAGGTCTACGGTATAGTCGTAGCCGCTTATGACCGAAAGGCCGAAATTCTCCTCAAGTGCCGCAACGTTCTTTATGTCTATCGGAACGTCGCTGAGCTTTTTTTCCTCTATTGCCGTATCTGTTCCGACAACGTAAAACCAAAGCACTACCGCCGCAAGCACGCAAAGTATCTTTGCCACAATGTTCTCAAGACTGTTGGTTTTGACCTTATAGTCTCCGCCGGACTCTACAGCGTTCTGCTCATATTCGTTTTTAACGGGAGTGTTGTTATTGTTTTCCATCGCTTATCCCTCTGAAAATTATTTGTCCGACTTATCGTTCTTTTCTTCCTTTTTGGCGAAGCGTCCAAATCCTACCTTTACCTTCGCGTTTGATGCTTCCTCGCTTATAAGGAGCTTTCGCAGCTCACGCTTTAAGGTATTGTAGCTGTAATTTCTTCTTAACTGCCCCTCAAGCGCAATTGATATTGTTCCCGTTTCCTCGGACACGACGATGATGACGGCATCGCTGTTTTCGCTCATACCGATAGCCGCGCGATGACGCGTACCGAGGTCCTTGATTATATCATCGTTTGTAGACAGCGGCAAGAAGCAGCCTGCCGACCAGATTCGCTCATCGCGAATTACCATCGCTCCGTCGTGAAGCGGAGCCTTGTTGTAAAAAATGTTTCTTATCAGGAACGAATTGGCGTTTGCATTTATAACGGTACCGCTTTTGATAATATCACCAAGCTTTGTGGAACGCTCAATAACGATAAGCGCACCCGTTTTGTCAAGCGACATATCGCATACCGCCTGCGTGACCTCTTTTATCATCGTTTCTATCTGTGCAGAGCTTGAGGATTTTCCCTCTCCGATGTTGCGCAGTCCGCGAAGCGGCTCCGCGCCCACCTTTTCAAGCGCCGAGCGAAGCTCCGGCTGAAAAACGATTATAAGCGCGATTATACCGACCTGGAACACGTTTGAAAGCATAAATCCAAGCGTGTTCATCTCGAGTATCTGCGAGAGGAGCAAAACGAGTATAAGTATGAGTATGCCTGCCGCGAGCTTGCCCGCGCGGCGCTCGCGTATGAATTTATAGACATAGTAAAAAACGAACGCAACTATGGCTATATCGAGAATATCAATAAATGAAGCTGTGGAAACGATGCTCCACAGATACGAAAACGCAGATCTTAAATATTCCATAATGCAAAAACGATCCTTTTCGCCGTATTTTAATGCGCCCGGAAACGCAAATAATTTCCTAATATATATTGTATCATAAAACATAGTGAATTTCAAACTATTCATAAAAATTTAACTTATTACTCGGAAAAAGTGCTCCACTGTCACTTTTGCACAATCAAAAAGTAAAAAATGTCGAATAAATTTTCAAAAATGTTCTTTAATTTTAGTTGATTATATGGTATAATTTAATGTATGATTTCATATATCGCAATATTTTATTTGATATACGGTACAAAGTAATGATAAAACCACTTGAAAGCCTGAAAAATCTCATAGTCGTTTGCGGTCATTTCGGCGCAGGCAAAACCAACTTCGCGGTTAATCTTGCCAAGGCGAAGGCGGCGGAGGGCAAAAAAACCACCCTCATCGACCTTGACATAGTCAATCCGTATTTCCGCGCGGCCGATAATACGGCAGAGCTTACTGCACTCGGAATAAATTGCGTAAATCCCGATTTTGCCAACACTAACGTGGACGTTCCCTCCCTCCCGCCATCTGTAATGGGCGCGATAGAGGCACAGGTTCGCGAACCGGAGCGAGTTACGATACTCGACGTTGGCGGCGACAACGGAGCGGTCGCGCTCGGTATGTATAACCGATTTTTTAAGGATGGCGAGTATGACCTTCTTTACGTTGTAAGCAAATACCGTCCGCTCACAGAGGAGATTGACGATGCGGAGTTTATCCTACGCGAAATCGAGTGGTCCGGACGACTACGCGCGACGGGAATCGTCAATAACTCAAATATAGGTGCAGAAACCACCGCCAAGGACATTCTCGAAACGGATGCGTGGTGCCGCGAGCTTGCAGAAAAAAGCGGATTGCCGCTTGTTTGCACATGTGCGATGAGCTCACTTGACGGCGACCTTGACACACTTGATAACGTTTTCTACATCGAAAACGCAACAAAGCAGATGTTTTAATTTGTAAACTAAAAACGGAGGAAATAAAATGAACAGAGTTACATTTAACGAAGACCTTTGCAAGGGCTGCGGACTTTGTGTCCTCGCTTGCCCGAAGAAGATCATCGCGCTTGACATGGACAAGCTCAACAAAAAGGGCTACCATCCCGCAGGCGTGACCGATATTTCGAAGTGCATCGCGTGCGCTATGTGCGCTACCATGTGCCCCGACGTTGTTATCAAAGTCGAAAAAGACATATAAGCAAGGAGAAAACAAATGGCTAAGAAAGTACTTATGAAGGGTAACGAGGCTATCGCAGAGGCGGCTATCAAGTCCGGCTGTCTGCACTTTTTCGGCTACCCGATAACTCCCCAGACGGAAATTTCCGAATATATGGCAAAGCGTATGCCCAAGGTTGGCGGCCTTTGCCTTCAGGCTGAATCCGAGGTTTCGGCTATCAATATGATTATGGGCGCGGCTGCTGCAGGCACTCGCTGCCTTACCTCGTCGAGCTCCCCCGGAATCTCGCTTAAGAGCGAGGGCATCTCCTACCTCGTAGGATGCGACCTTCCTTGCGTTATCGTAAACGTACAGCGTGGCGGTCCCGGTCTTGGCGGCATTCAGCCCTCTCAGCAGGACTACTATCAGGCAACCAAGGCTAACGGTCACGGTGACGAGCACGTTCTCGTGCTCGCTCCCTCGTCGGTCCAGGAAATGGCACAGCTCACCAGCGAGGCGTTTGACCTTGCCGACATCTACCGTATGCCTGCGATGATTCTCGCAGACGGCGCACTCGGTCAGATGATGGAGCCCGTTGACTTTGACGTTATGTCGAAGCGTGAGGTTCCCGAAAAGACCTGGGCTTGTAACGGCACCGGCGGTAAGAGAAAAAAGAACATTGTAAACTCGCTCCTTATCGATCCCGTTGAGCTTGAAAACTCCGTTATCGAACGCTTCAAGCGCTACGATGAGATCGCAGAGAAGGAAGTTAAGTACGAAGAGTACAAGTGCGACGACGCGGATATCGTTATCGTTGCATACGGTATCACCGCGCGCATCTGCAAGACCGCTATCGCGGCTGCACGCGCCAAGGGCATCAAGGTTGGTCTTTTCCGTCCCATTACCCTTTGGCCGTACCCGAAGAAAGAGCTTGGCGCACTTGCAGACGGTGCAAAGCATTTCCTCGTATGCGAGCTTAATATGGGTCAGATGGTTGACGACGTTAAGGTTGCAACCGAGTGCAAGAAGCCCGTTTCCTTCTTCGGACGCACGGGCGGTATGATCCCCACTCCCGACGAAGTTCTCGCAGAGATCGAGAAGCTCGCCGCAACGCTGTAATTTTGGAGGTAAACCGAAATGGTAGTATTTGATAAACCGAAATCCCTCTCTCCCGTGCCGTTCCACTACTGCCCGGGCTGCACACACGGCATCGTACACAGACTCGTTGCCGAGGTTCTCGACGAGCTTGAGCTTTGCGACAAGACCGTCGGCATCGCTCCCGTTGGATGCTCCGTATTCGCATACAACTACTTTGAGTGCGATATGATCGAGGCTGCACACGGACGTGCTCCGGCAGTTGCAACCGGCGTTAAGCGTACTCATCCCGACAACATCGTATTCACCTATCAGGGTGACGGTGACCTCGCGGCTATCGGTACGGCTGAAACCGTACACGTCGGTGCACGCGGCGAAAACATCACCATAATCTTCATCAACAACTGTATCTACGGTATGACCGGCGGTCAGATGGCTCCGACCACTATGCCCGGTCAGGTTACCACCACCTCTCCCTACGGACGTGACCGCAGAATTCAGGGTTCGCCTATCAGAGTATGCGAAATGATGTCCACTCTCGACGGCGTTGCATACGCAGAGCGCGTTGCGGTAAACACCGTTCCGAACATCAAGAAGGCAAAAGCTGCTATTAAGAAGGCGTTCCAGAATCAGATTGACAAGAAGGGCCTTTCCATCGTCGAGGTCCTCTCTACCTGCCCGACCAACTGGGGTATGACTCCCGAGCAGGCACTCGAGTGGGTAAAGACCGATATGATCCCCTTCTATCCGCTCGGTGTTTACAAGGACGCCGACGTTAAGGCGCTTAATCCCACTTCCACCAAGGAGGTAAATGAGTAATGACTACTAACATTCTTCTTGCAGGCTTTGGCGGACAGGGTATCCTCTTCGCAGGTAAGGCTATCGCAAAGATGGCTATGGACTCGTCTCTTCAGGTTTCCTGGCTTCCCTCCTACGGTCCTGAAATGCGCGGCGGTGCGGCTAACTGCTCCGTTATCGTTTCCGACGAGGAGATCGGTTCTCCCGTCGTTGTAACCCCCGATATTCTTATCGCTCTCAACCTTCCCTCGTTCGACAAGTTCGAGTCCAAGGTTGTAGCAGGCGGTAAGCTTATTTACGACTCATCGCTTATCGACAAGACCACCGCTCGTACCGACATCGGCGCTTACGGTATTCCCGCAACTGCGATGGCATCCGATGCAGGTCTTACCGGTATGGCAAACGTGATCGTTCTCGGCTATCTTCTGAAGCTCACCGGTCTTTTCGCATACGATGCATTCCTCGAGCACATGCTCGCAGGTATTCCCGCTTCCAAGGCGGCTCTTATCGAAAAGAACAAGACCGCCCTTGAAATGGGCTACAAGTACGAAGGCTAAAATACAAAACCCACTCGCTTTAGACTCCTTCTCATAAGAATGTTTACTCGTAGGGGTAAGTCACGAATCGCCCGCAAGAACATACGAAACGATAACGGGCGATTCGTGAATCGCCCCTACAAACAAATTTCGGCAGAGAGATTGTTTTCTCTGCCGATTTGTGTTATAATGGGGTTACATCGTAGGGCGGTGGCTTGCTGCCGCCGTGACGAAAGGTTTACGCCAATGAGGCGGCGGGAGTAAACCCCCGCCCTACAAGGGGTAT
>JAZQZL010000006.1:0-25235 GCA_045634005.1 Candidatus Flemingiibacterium sp.
CCGCTACGACGGCATAAATATCAACAAGATAAAGAAGTCCGATCTTCGCCGCTCGCTCGGCATCGTATTGCAGGAAACCAACCTCTTTACGGGAACGGTTATGGATAATATCCGTTACGGACGTCTTGACGCGACGGACGAAGAGTGCATCGCGGCGGCAAAGCTTGCGGGCGCGGACGATTTCATCACCCGTTTGCCGAGCGGATACAACACCGAGCTTACCAATAACGGCGCAAATCTCTCGCAGGGACAGCGTCAGCTTATCGCAATCGCGCGTGCGGCAGTAGCAGATCCGCCTGTTATGATACTCGACGAGGCAACCTCCTCGATCGATACACGTACCGAGGCGATAGTGCAGCGCGGTATGGATAAGCTTATGGAGGGCAGAACGGTATTCGTTATCGCTCACCGCTTGTCGACGGTTATGGATTCCGACGTT
Organism: Candidatus Flemingiibacterium sp.; assembly: GCA_045634005.1. GTDB lineage: Bacteria > Bacillota > Clostridia > Oscillospirales > CAG-272 > Flemingiibacterium. Next base: position 440 of record JAZQZL010000006.1, read on the forward strand.
ATAATGGTTCTCGACCACGGATGTATCATCGAGCGCGGCAATCACGAAAAGCTCATAGCCGAAAAGGGCACTTACTATCAGCTCTACACCGGCGCATTCGAGCTTGAGTAAAAGGGGCGCCTTTAGGCTCCTTCTAATAAAAATCGGCAGAGATGTTGTTATCTCTGCCGATTTGTGTTATAATGGGATTGGTGATGGATATGGAAAAGTTAAAAAAGAGGAAGACTCCAAGATACCAAGGCTTTGATTATAATAGCGTCGGTGTATATTTCATAACAATTTGCACTCAAAACAGACGGTGCCTACTCTCTCGCATTGTAGGGACAGGCGTCCCCGACTGTCCGCGTCCACAGTTGACAACATACGGAGAAATTGCGGATAAATATATCAAACAATTAAATGATTTCTATACTCATTTGTCGGTTGAAGAATATGTAATAATGCCAAACCATATTCACCTCTTATTATGGGTGAAAGGAAATAATGGCGGGAGCGTTAACGGACAGTCGAGGACGCCTGTCCCTACAAATGTTGAGAGAGCGAACAACTCGTGCTCTCAATTCGTATCAACATTTAAGCGTTTTTGCAACAAAGAATATGGCGAAAATATTTGCCAATCTCGTTTCAACGACCATATTATCAGAAACCGTGAAGACTATGAAGAACACGTAAAATACATCTACGAAAATCCAATCCGTTGGCACTACGACAAATTATACACAGAAGAATAGAGGGAATACCAATGATACTTTTGCGAAATTTCCAAAAAGAAGACGCGCCAAGCTTACAACAACACGGATATTCGACTCTCACCATAGAACAAATAGAATCCCTGATTTGTGATTGGGATAAAAAACTGTTTAACGGAAAGTATTTTGAAATGTTCGCTATTGTTTCTGATGGAGAAATCGTGGGTCTTATCTCGTTATACCAACATTCGTCAGAGGTCGTGTCTATCGGACCGGAGGTGTTCCCCGAGTACAGAAGAAAAGGTTTTGCCAAAGAAGCAATGTTACGTGCTATTCAACTTGCAAAAGAAAATGGATTTAAAATAGTTTCACAGCAGATTCGAGTCAACAACACCGCGAGTATTGCATTACACACCTCTATAGGCTTTGAAACGAACGGACTTACCTATACCAATTCTAAGGGAAATCAAGTGGCTATATATTTAAAATCCTTAATATAGACAAAAGCAGATAATCTTACGCGATTATCTGCTTTTTTACATTACTGCTTATTCTTGATAAGGTTTTCAAACCAATCAACGGTGGGAGTTGCGATCGCCTTGCCGCGCTCCATGCTCCACTGATCCGCGGTCTGTGCAAACCAGTCGGTGCTGTCCTTGAGTCGCGAGAAATCGTTAGCGCCGGGATAGAGGTATTCAAGAACGGAGCACTCGTTGATGTCAGCGTGACCTCCGCCACCGCCGACAACGCCTGTTTCGATTCTGGGATCGGGTGCGCGAAGAACGCGAATCCAGTTCCAAGGGCTGTCCATGCCATTGAGGTTTTCGTAGAAGTCCTTGTTTTCGTTCTTGCCCCACCAGCCGTAGCCGTCAGTTTCCTCGAGGTATTCCATCGTGAGCTTCTTTGCTGCCTTCATACAAGCGAGCGTCATCGGCATATAATCCTCGGTCTGATGCGATACGATGAGGAAGATATTGCGCTGGAAGCCGCTCATAAAGAGGGACTTGAGTATCTTGTAGATGTAAAGCTCCATCGTGTCGCAGTCAACGTGAATGGTGTTCTTGTCCGGGCCGCCTACCGCGTAGCTTGCAACGCCGTACCAAATGGTAGGCATGATCATGCAGTCAACTCTTTCTGCGAATTTCTCCGCCATACCCTGCGATACAAGCGCATCACATCCGTAGGGACAGTGTGTGCTGTGATATTCCATAGTACCGACGGGGATAAGCACGGGCCAATGCTCCTTCTTTGCGCGGTCGACTTCGAGCGGATACGAGTACGCCATATTAAAACTGTTGCTCATAGTAAAACTCCTTGTATTAAAATTAAATTACACATTTATTCTAATGCAAATTAAGTCCCTTGTAAATGGATATACACACTCAAAGCTTGGATAAAATTAGCGCTGTTTTTTATTTGTGCCTTGACACGTCGACTCTGTTGTGATAGAATAAATTTAGAAATCGTGAGGTGACTTATATGTACGTAGAGGATATATATTTTTCGGGATTTAACGCCGTTTTCAACTTGGGCGGCTATTTTTCTATCCCTGCAGGCGAAACGTGGTCGCTCCCGTATTCGACGTTTGATCAAAGCAAATTTTATTACATAACGGAAGGCTCCTGCACAATAAAAATCGCCGACACGACGTACCACGCGAAGGCAGGCGATTGGTTGCTTATTCCCGCGCACGTCGGTCACTCCTATCAAAATAATAAGGATGCGCCCTTTTCAAAGTATTGGATGCATTTTGACGTGTACCCGAATTCGAGGATATTCACCTCACTCGGACTTCCGCACTGTGTAAAAGCGGATAAAGACAGCCGCGCAATGCGCCTTTTTAAAGAATTTGCACCTCTCGCGCGAAGCGACAAATTCGTTGACCGACTCGTTGTGAAATCACGGCTTATTGAGCTTATCGGCGAATATATAACGCTCTGTGGAGCCGATATGACAAGCGTTATGAGTCACGAGGATAAGCGCTTTGACAAGCTTATAAGGCACATAAACGAAAACCTTGACAAGCAGCTCACAAATGAGGAGCTTGCTCAGATGTATTTCGTTCATCCAAATCATTTCGTGCGTGCCTTTAAAAACAAAATGGGACAAACGCCTGCAAAATATATTAAAAACAAGAAGCTTGAAGCCGGTAAGCGCCTGCTTGAGGGCAGCGAGCTGTCGATCGCACAGGTTGCACAGAACGTCGGCTTTGGCGATCCTGCGCACTTTTCTCGCCTGTTCCACGAGAGATACAGTATGGCTCCTACCGTTTACCGCGAATATTATAAGCGAAGCCTTATAGTGAAGAAAAAATAAAAAAGCCCGTCGGCAATTTGCCGACGGGCTAACTTGTTTTAGATAAGCTCGCTGCGCATAGCGACGATCTTCTTAATCATATCGCAGTCTGCGTCAAGACCGGAAACGCTTGCGAGCGCAGCTTCTATGCCGTTTTCCTCGATCATAGCGTTAAGCTTTGCAGCGAATTCGTCCGTGTCTGCAGGGAAGAGTGTTGCCGCTGCAGCGATGCGGAGAATATTGTCGTTCGAAAGTCCGTGCTTTTCGCAGAGAAGTGCCGCACCGATAAGGCGGTCGCCCTTTGCAAGCTTGCGGAGTACGTCGCGTCCTACGCGGGTTACGGTGTCGTGGAGATGCGGATTTGCAAAGCGAGTGAGAAGGTCCTCAACAGCGGCAAGGACGTCCTCATAAGGAACGCCGTGCTCTGCGGAGAGTGCCTTGGCAGATTCGAGCATAGCCGCGCGAACCTTTTCGTAAATTGCGGGTACTGCGATAGCATCTGCAATCTCTGCCTTGCCTTCGCGAATACCGTAATAAGCGGTTGCCGCGTGACCCATGTTGTGAAGGAAGAGCTTCTTCTGAATGAAGTACTCGAACGGAGCGAAGGGAACCATATTGAGAACGTACGGAATCTCGCCCTTGAAGCCGTTCTTGTCAACGGGAAGCTCGCAGTAAGGCTCAACCCAAACCTTGAGGATATTGCCCTCCTGCATTTCCTCGGACATGATCGGTACCATACGGCCGATAGAAGCTTCGACAAGTCCGATGCGCTCTTCAAAAAGCTTTACCTCGTCAGCGGAGAGCTTTTCCTTGATAAGCGACGCGAGATACTTGTCTGCGTCGATAAGGTTTTCGCAGATGATTATGTTGAGCGGTGCATCGGTCTTTGCAAAACGGCGGCGTACGCCCTCTGCGATGTTGCCTGCGATGCGCGGAAGAATGTTTACGCCGACCGCAGTCGCCATAACGTCAGCCTCTGCAATAGCATCTGCAACTGCGTCAATGCTCATACCGTCAACGCCGTATACGTTCGTTACTATATCCTCGTACATACCCTCTGCAGATACGACCTTTACGGGATAGCACTTTTCGCGATTAAGCTGCTCGATGACAGCCTTGTTTACGTCGATAAGAGCTACCTCATAGCCCGACTTCGAGAAGAGCTGTGCGATAAAACCGCGGCCGATATTGCCAGCGCCGTACATTACTGCTTTTTTCATGATAAATTTCTCCTCAAGTGAAAATAATAATATAACAAAATCATTATATACCAATTTATAGCTTTTTTCAAGTGGGTTTTGGAATTTTAAGGCGAAATTATTTATTGCTTGTGTTTATTTGCCTTGATTCGCGGTATTCACCGGGCGTCATACCGACGTTTTTTCGGAATGTTTTTGTAAAATGGTAGACGTCGGAAAATCCAAGCGATGCAGCAACGTCGGATATGGCATACTTCTCTGCACATAGAAGCTCCTTTGCGCGTTCAATGCGAAGCGCGAGAGAATATGCTTTCGGAGATTGACCGAATTTACGTCGAAACAATATGCCAAAATATTTGGGGTCCAGATCGGATATTTCCGAAAGCCTTGATATACGGAAATCCGGGTCTGTATAATGCTCGTGCAGATAATTGACGGCAGCCTCTATCTTTTTGTACGAGCTTGGATGCACGGCGCCGGCGCTGAACTGTATCAGCGCGGAAATGACTCTGTAAAAATATGCCATGCACTCCGCTTCAAAGCCTGTTTTTTGCGCACGGTAGCAAAGCTCTGCATCTTCCATAAGCGCAGTGATTCCGCCATAATTGCCTACATTAAGACAAAACGGAGTCAAAGCAGGTTCATTTTCAAATTCAAAATCCATAGAAATTACGGTTGAGCGCTCTCCTTCAAGCGTGACCTCATATACCGCATTTTTTGGAACGAATATCATACTCCCCTCGGGAACGGTCAGTGATTGATTGCCGAAATTATACGTTTCGCAGCCGACAATAGAATAGACCAGTCCGTAGTGCCGCCTGCCCTTGTTTCTTATCGGGTACGGTATGCTTGTTTTTGTGTAACTGTAATATATAACGGAGGTGACACATTTTATGCCGTAATTTTCAAAAAGCTCTTTTTTCATATTATCTCACAAAAATTGATTTTTCTTTGATTATAGCACATTACGCCAAACATTGCAAGGATGTTTACATCGAAAACGCAAATTATACACCCGAAAAACACAAAAATGCCGCGTTGTTACATTTACACTTGACGCGCAGTAAGCTATAATGGTGTCACAAAACATCCCGCGGAGAGAATTTATTATGAAAAACATCTTGACAAATGAAATTTTTGAACGTAATTTCGGAGAAATAAATATTTACGATAATCCTTCCTATGAACCCGGTACAGGTATAGATACACACGAAGGACTTCAAAAGGCGCTTATGTCGCTTGAAGCAAGACTGGACGGCTGTTCCCATCAGACTGTCAAAGCCGAGGCTATGCGATTAACTATGCACGACGGCGCTATTGCACTGACGCCTAAAAGCCCTTTCGGTGTCAACATTGTCGGATGGCTACCTACGAGAAAAGTGTTCCCGTACCGTATGTTCGACGGGATAAAGCAGAAATGGACAGCGGATACGTATGACGAGAGCGACTATGCAAGAGAGCTGCGCCAAACTCGCCTTTTGCATATCTCAACCGGAACAGGTTGGAGCTACCCTGACGTTGACCACACTAAGCCTAATTTCGAGGATATTCTGAAGCTCGGTATTCCCGGACTTTTAGCGCGCTCCGAGGTATATCGGGCGAAAAAGATAAGCGACGGCACGTACAGTGAGCAGGACAAGGTATTCTACGATTCGGTTAAGACGGTATACGATGCTGTAATTCATCTTTTTAACCGTTTTGCTGATCTTTGCGATAAGTATAACACGGAGTTTGCACCGTATATTGCAAGGGCGCTTCGAAGCCTTGCAACCGGTGCGCCCACGGATCTTTACGAGGCGCTTCTTCTGACGTATCTTTATCAGCTTATACAAGAGCATCTCGGCGGCACGCAGGCACGCTCGCTTGGCAACGTGGATATGCTCTGGCGCCCGTATTACGAAAGAGATATCCTACAGGAAAGACTCGACAGAGAAAGCGCAAAGGTTCTCATAAAGTATTTTTATATGCAGTTTCAGTTCCAGAATCATCCTAACGGTCAGCCGATACATTTTGCCGGAAGTATGCCTGACGGAAGTACGTGTGTGAGCGAGCTTTCATACGTACTTCTTGAAGCCTACGGTGAGCTTAATATAGTTAGCCCGAAGGTTCAGATCGCGATAGCAGAGAATACGCCGGATGAGTATATTAGGGCGGCGTGTGACCTACTTCGTACCGGTCACACCTCCGTAGTTTTCTGTAACGAGGAGGTAGGTAAAGCGGCTATCAGACGTTACACGGACGATGAAGCGGACATTAACTGTCCCGCGCTATCCGGATGCTACAATTTCTCTATTCTTGACGATGCACAACCGGAATCCGCCGGGTTTAGCCTTGTGAAGCCTGTGGAGCTTGCCATGAATGGCGGACGAGATATTTTAACGGATAAGCTTGTCGGCTTTGCGTGCACAGAGCCAGAGGACGTAATCACATTTGAAGACTTTTCTGCACTTTACAAAAAACAGCTAACGTACATTATTGACGTCATAACTGAGATAATCGATTTTTACGACGAGCGTCAGCTTTATTTGAATCCCGATCCGATGCTTTCAGCCTGCTTTGATAATTCTGTTCGTGAGGCGAAGGATTTCCTTTACAACGGAGCAAAGTACCATCACTCTGTTGTTACTATGTCCTGTATTGCATCTGCAGTTGATTCAATATGGGCTGTAAAGAAATATGTGTATGATAAAAAGCTGCTTACCCTTTCTGAATTTCGCGATATTCTCCGCGCAAATTTTGAGGGGCACGAGGATCTGCTTTTCACATTAAAGAACGACAGAGTAAAATTCGGAAACGATATTGAGGACGTTGATGCGCTTGCCGCAGAAATAATGGCCTTTGCAGCAGACTATATCTATTCGAAGAAGAATACTCTCGGATACCGCTATGCCCGTGACAGCGAGGGTATTACACGAGGTATTGCATACGGCCAAAAAAGCTCTGCTTCACCGGACGGACGACTTGCAGGCGAACCGTTTTCGAAGAATCTTCTCCCCGTATTCGGTATGGACAGAAACGGTCTTACCGCGTATTTTAACTCAGTGACGAAAATAGATGCCGTTAAGCTCGGTAACGGTGCGCCTATCGACTTTGCGCTTCATCCGACGGTAGTTGAGGGTGACAACGGACTCGATATAATGCTGTCTATCATTCGTACAGTGTTCGCAAAAGGCGGTTCTGCACTTCAGGGAAATATATACGATACAGAAACGCTTAAGGCGGCGCAGAGGGAGCCGGAAAAATACGAAGGACTTCAAGTGCGCCTTTGCGGCTGGAGCCAGTATTTCAACCGTCTTACAAAAGACGAGCAGGATATACTAATAATGCAGTCGCAGACTAATGAGCTTTGATTGGTGAGAAAATGCAAAACAAAACGGCAAGAATATTTGATATAAAGCGTATGGCAATACACGACGGACCGGGAATACGCACCACGGTATTTTTTAAGGGATGTCCACTGAACTGTATTTGGTGCCATAACCCCGAGGGAATATCCTCGGAGAAGCAGCTTTCATTCCTTCCTGAAAAATGCGTTGGCTGCGGCAAGTGTGCAGAGACGTGTTCCGGAGGAGCGCACGTAATATCGGGAGGGAAGCTCTGCCATGATCTTGATAAGTGCAGTGCCTGCGGTATGTGTGGATCCGTGTGCCGAGGGCGTGCGTTGAGGCTTTACGGCTACGATGTTACAGTCGACGAGCTTTTTGAAAAGCTTATACGCGATGAAGCGTTTTATAAAAATTCAAACGGCGGTGTTACGCTTTCGGGAGGAGAATGCTTGCTTCAGGCAGATTTTTGTCGGGATCTTCTTATAAAGCTTAAATCGGCCGGTATACATACGGCTATAGACACCTGTGGCTTTGTGAGCCGTGCCACACTCGACAAGGTAGTGCCGTATACGGACATTTTTCTATATGACGTCAAGGCGGTAAACGAGGACGTTCATATGGCGTGTACGGGTAAATCAAACAAGCTTATACTTGAAAATTTACGCTATCTCGATTCTATCGGCAAGAACATAGAGGTTCGCGTCCCCGTTGTGCCGGGATATAACGACGGCGAGCTTTCGGCGATATATGATGTCGTTTCGGCTCTTCGCGGCGACGTAAGGGTCAAGGAGCTTAAGTATCACGCATTTTCTGCTTCCAAATGGCGTGCTCTCGGGCTTGAATGCCAATGTAATGCATAATAAAAGCGGTCGGCGTTTTAAAACGCCGACCGCTTTGCGTTTATTTAACGGATAAATATCCGAGCACCTCTGCGGGATTGGTTTCGCCCTTGACCTTTTCCATCACCTTTTCGATGATGCCCTCGCCGTTTATGATAAACGTGGTGCGCACAACGCCCATACTTACCTTGCCGTAAAGCTTCTTTTCCTGCCACACGCCGTACGCCTCGTGAACGTGTCTGTCAGGGTCAGACAAAAGCGTGAAGGGAAGCGAATATTTCTCTGCGAACTTAACGTGAGATGCCTCACTGTCGCGGCTCACGCCAACGACCACTGCTACGAGAGCCTCGATTTCAGCATTAAGAGCGGCAAATGCAGTGGCTTGCTTTGAGCAGCCCGATGTGTTGTCCTTCGGATAAAAGTAAAGAACGAGAGTTTTGCCCTTGAAATCGGACAGGCTGACGGCTTTTCCGTCCTTGCCGTTAAGTGTAAATTCGGGTGCTTTATCGCCTTGCTTTAACATAATTTTGACCTCTTATTTTTCAATGAATTTTTTCCACTTGGGGATTGCAACAATGCAGCAAACCGTTCCAAGCACGCCGATGATGCTCCAGGTGAGCACGGTGAAGCTCCAGCCGTAAATTTCAGAGAGCTTCGCGATGCCGTATGTGGCGATTGCCGCACCTACGTAAGTGCAGGAGTTTATAACTCCGGAGATGGTTGAAATATTACCGTATTTTCTGAATCGCTTCGGCACGTGACTGATGAGCATAAGGTTTACACCGTGCGCACAGCCTGTTATGAGCGCCATAAGAACAATCGTAGCGATAGCGGAAACGTTAAGTAAAAGTACAAGGAGTATAGCTGCACCCGTTGCAGTTGCGAAAATAGCAGTTGCACAGGCAACCTCGTTTTTAAAGAATTTTTTATAGAACGAGCCTGCTACCATAAGTGCTACCATTGAAAACACTGCAAGCGAAAGTGTGTAGAATATACTCTTGCTGTTTTCGAGATTGAACGTTTCGGAAAGCAGAGAAGGCATCCAGTTGGTAACTCCGTCGCGGAGCATTCCCTGGAAAATTATCGCGAGTGCGATAAATATAAGCGGAAAGATCGCGCTACGCGGAAGCGTGAAGCGCTTGGAGGTGGATGTGTCTGTGCAGGTGTCGGCGCTCTCGGCGGGCGCGTACGTGCGGTCCTTAACAAACATCCAGATAAGAAGCGAGATAACTCCGATAGCGGCAGACGTCCAGAGAACGACGTGCCACGAGAAGAGGGATATTATCATGGGTGCGGTGAGATAGACGGCTATAGTGCCGAACGAAGAGCCCATAGATACTATAACAGAGGATGTGGCATATGTAGCATCATCCATTGTGCTTACCATTATCTTCACGATAGGAGGCCACATCATCGCCTGCGCGAATCCGTTGAGCGTCCAAAGTATGCACATAGCCGGAACGGACGTGGAGAAGAGAGGGAACAGCGCGTTTATTCCGGTCGCGCTTATAAGTCCGATAAATATGAGATTTTGCGGCTTTATCCGGTCGCCGATGCGTCCGTTAATGATCTGGCCGAGTCCGTACGATATTGACATACACGTAAGTATTACAGACAGCGCGGACTTTTCAAAGCCCGTGTCGGTTACTACCTCTTGAATGACCGCCCCGAAATTTATTCTGGTGACGTAGCTTGCAAAATAAACGTAGGCAAGAAGCCACGCGAGCCTTTTGCCGGTGATTGACTTTTTCATATTTTTGACCTCGGTGAACTTCGCTGTTTTAACACACAGTATTATAGCATCGAGGGCAGATTTTGTCAAGGATTTTCGCCGCAATTGATACTTTTTCGCGGTATGTTATTGATTTTTTCTTCAGAATATGATATACTGTTATGACACATCCGCAAAAGGAGGCGAAGCTGTATGCTGTTTGGCAAACATATAAACAAATATTATTTAAAATACTCGCCGTCACTGTTACTTGGAATATTTGCGCTTATAGTTATCGACTATTTCCAGCTTATCATTCCCGAGCTTTATAAGCTCGTCGTAAACGGTATAAACGACGGCGCCGTTGAGTATAAAGGTGCTACGGTCGCTTTTGATATGGATTTCCTTCTCGACCATATTTGTCTGCCGCTACTCGGTATCATACTTGTAATGGTGATAGGCCGTTTTTTGTGGCGTATATGCTTCTTTGGCGCCGGCATAAAGGTGGAAACAGATCTTCGCGGCCGTATGTTCGACCGCTGTAAGGATCTCTCCCAGCAGTATTATCAGGTCAACAAGGTTGGCAATATGATGTCGCTCTTTACCAATGACCTCGAAACCGTGCAGGATTGCTTTGGCTCGGGCGTGCTTATGCTTTGCGATGCGCTGTTCCTCGGTGTGCTTGCAATATACAAAATGGCGCGTATGGACCTGCTTTTAACGGGACTAACCCTTATCCCGATGGTGCTTTTACTCGTTGTCGGTACGGTAGTCGGAAAGTATATGATGGACAAGTGGGAAACAAGACAGGAAGCGTTCTCAAAGCTGTCGGATTTTTCGCAGGAGAGCTTTTCGGGTATTGCCGTGATAAAGGCTTTTGTTAAAGAGTTTGTTGAGCTTTTGGCGTTCAAGCATCTTAACAAGGAAAACGAAAAGGCAAACGTTGATTACACCAAGGCATCGACGCTTCTCAATATAAGCGTGACGCTGTTCGTTGAATCGGTTATATGTGTTATACTCGGCTACGGCGGCTACCTTGTGCATGAAGGCACCTTTACCGCGGGCGAGCTTATGGAGTTTATCGGTTACTTTACCGCAATCGTCTGGCCCGTTATGGCAATCTCACAGCTTATTGAAATGGCATCGCGCGGCAAGGCGTCACTTAAGCGTATTTCCGAGCTGCTTGATGCGAAGCCCGACGTGTTTGACCGCGAGGATGTCAGCGAGGGTGACCCTATCCGCGGAGATATAGAATTCCGAGGACTTGATTTTACATATCCCGCCGGAGATTATAAGGCGCTTTCCGACGTTTCCTTCAAGATAAACGCCGGAGAAAACGTTGGTATTATCGGCAAAACGGGTTCGGGAAAGACCACACTCGTTGACCTTATTCTTCGCACGTACAACGTGCCTGACGGGACTGTATTCATCGACGGACGCGATATAAACTCCATCCCGATAAAGACGGTCAGAAAATATGCCGCGTACGTTCCGCAGGACAACTTCCTTTTCAGCGACACTATAGAAAACAACATTTCCTTTGCGACCGACAGCGGCGATTTGGGTGCGGTCGAAAATGCTGCGAAAATGGCTGACGTTCACGAAAACATCGTCGGATTTGCAGAAACGTATAAAACTGTGCTCGGCGAACGCGGCGTTACCGTTTCGGGCGGACAGAAGCAGCGTATCTCCATAGCGCGTGCGCTTATGAAGGACGCGTCTATACTCATACTTGACGACTCCGTATCCGCGGTCGACGTTAAAACGGAGAAGGTCATACTCGACAATCTCCGTGATATCCGCCGCGGAAAGACCACTATCCTTATTGCTCACCGCATATCCACTATCGAGCAGATGGATAAAATAATCTTTATCGACGACGGACACGTAAGTGACGTCGGCACGCACGCGGAGCTTTATGCGCGCTGTGAGGACTACCGCGAAATGGTAGAGCTTCAGCGCCTTGACGACGAGAGAGGAGGCGATAAGTAATGTACGAATTTTATCCGCTTCTTATCATCGGCGCTATCGTAGGTGTCCTCTCGGTAATTTTCATTATAGCCTACCTTTCCATAAAGGACCGCAAGGAGGCTATCGGATTTGACCGCAATATGAAGGATTCCGAAATATTAAAGCGCCTTCTTGTGTATGCAAAGCCTTATGTCGGTAGCTTTGTTTCAGTTTTTGTCATAATGCTCGTTTCGATAGCGTATGACATCGTATCTCCGCTTCTTGTCGGACGCATCGAGGAGATGATAAAGGACGACTTTGAGATGGCGCGCCTTCTTTCGATGGTGCTCATATACGCGGGCATACTCGTCATTTCGCTCGTATCCTCGTACGTTCAGGCTATAATCCTTCAGAAAACGGGTCAGAAGATACTTTCGAATATCCGTGAGGATCTTTTTGTGCACATCGAGAGCCTGTCACACGCACAGCTCACCGAGCACCCCGTCGGCAAGCTCGTTACGCGCGTTACCAACGATACTAACGCGATATCGATGATGTTCACCAATATTTTGGTAAACCTTATCAAGAACTCGTGCGTTATCGTCGGCGTGCTTGCGGCGATGCTGTTGCTTAACTATCAGCTGACATTGATGGTGCTCTGCTTTGTGCCGTTTATCGTTCTTTTTACTGTCATATTCCGCAAATTCTCGCGTAAGGCGTACCGCAAGGTCAAGGACGGTACCACGGATATAAACACCTTCTTATCTGAAAATCTTTCGGGTATGAAGATAATTCAGATATTCAACCGAGAGAACCGCAAAAAGTCGGAATTTGATGCTAAAAACGAGTCGCTCGGCAAGGCCAAGCGCTCGCAGATATTCGTGTTCGGTATTTTCAGGCCGCTCGTTTATATGCTGTATATCTCGTGCGTTCTGTGCCTTTTGTATCTCGGCGGACGCGGATATATAAACGACGTGGAATTCCTCGGTCAGACTATTGACAGCGGTATTCTTGTGTCCTTTTATATGTTTATCAACAAGTTCTTCAACCCGATACAGAGCCTTGCAGAGCAGTTCAACTGGCTCCAGTCGGCATTTGCATCGGCGGAGAAGATATTCACGATATTCGATATAAAGCCCGACGTTGTGGACGAGCCTGATGCAATCGAGCTTGAAAGCGTTGAGGGTAATATCGAGTTTCGTGACGTATGGTTCTCATACGTACCGGACGAATGGGTGCTGCGCGGAGTTTCCTTTAAGGTCGATGCAAAGCAGACAGTTGCGTTTGTCGGCTCAACCGGCTCGGGCAAGACGACTATTCTCTCTCTCATATGTCGCAACTACGACATACAAAAGGGTCAGATACTCATAGACGGCATCGACATAAAGAAGATCAAAATCTCATCACTTCGCCGTCATTTCGGTCAGATGCTTCAGGATGTGTTCCTGTTTTCGGGCACTATACGAAGCAATATTTTGCTCCGACTCGAGGGAGTATCCGACGGTGAGGTTATGGACGCCTGCCGCTACGTAAATGCGGATAAGTTTATCGGAAAGCTTACGGGTGGCCTTGACGAGGAGGTACGCGAGCGCGGAAACAACTTCTCCGCAGGTCAAAGACAGCTTCTCTCCTTCGCGCGTACCATAATCCACAAGCCCGCGGTTATGATACTCGACGAGGCAACCGCAAACATTGATACGGAAACCGAGCTGCTCATTCAGGATTCGCTCGAGAAGATGATGAATATCGGTACGATGCTTATGGTTGCTCACAGACTGTCAACCATACAGCATGCGGACAATATAATCGTACTCTCTCACGGACAGATTGTTGAGCAGGGAAGTCACCACGATCTCCTTCTTGCGCGCGGTAAATATTATAAGCTCTATATGATGCAGTACGAAAAGGAAATGCTAAAAAAGGGTAGCGTATGACCGACCACAAGCAGATGAATAAGGACTATGCGAAGGAGCTTCGGGAACGCTATGCAAAGTCAGGCGATACCGATATGAGCGATGCCGAGCTTTTTGCGCTCATACTCTCATATACGAACGTACAGAGCCGCCTTCGCGAAACCGTCGAGGCAGTCGAATCCCATTTCGGCACCGTGCGTCACGCCTACCACTCAAAATACGCGGAGCTTATGCGTATCAACGGTATGTCGCATCACGCGGCAATACTTATTCTTCTCATTGGCAAGCTTGTTGCGATGAGTGAGAAAACGCACCCTGTAGGTAAGCGTGTGCCGGGGTACGAAGCGATGTTTTGCTCTGTGATGTGCTATTCGCCCGTCGAGGAGCTTTGGGCGGCGGCTATTGACGATAGCGGCGTTGTTACATCGCTTGAGCGTATTGCGGTAGGCGAGGATACGCAGGTTACCGTGTCGCTTGGCATAATGCTAAGATTTGCGGTGCATAACAAGGCGAAAAAAGTTGTCATAGCTCATTCGCACCCGAATGCAGTCGAGGTCGAATGCTCGTCAGCCGACGAATATTCGATGGGCTATATCGGCGCTGTGCTTGAGGAGATAGGCGTTGAGCTTATCGGTCAGGTGCTCGTTGCCGGCAAAAAGGCGAAGCTCATTCCATACACCCGGCAAAACTTTAAACAATAAAATAAGACAGTGAGGCGGTCAGTATCCCCTGCAAAAGCTTGCAGAGGTAATACCGCCTCATTGCTATTTTTGTGTCCGACAGTATAGATGAAATTTGCATGTGTACCGAGATTCCCGACCAGCCGATTGCGAAAGCGGCGAGAATTCGCGCCGTTCGGGGACTTAGAGCGGCACATTGCCGCGTGCCGAGTGTCAGCTCACATATCGCCGCGACGAGTACCGCTACGGTGTCGCCGAGGTAGTGGCGCAACGTAATGCACAGCGCATCACCAACGACCGCAAAAAATACCGCAAACGCGCATATTGTCAGCATTGTTTGAGCGCCGTTTGATATTGCCGCAGTTAATATCTTTGATATGTCAGGGCGTTTGGCGATGCGCTTGGCTATGGGCGTACGGGAAAGCTTTTTTCGCTGAATAATTCCGATTGTGAAGGCGGCTGTCAGCTGGCATATGTAAAGGCGTACGCCAAGGCCCGTGTCGCCGAAAAGCGAAACACCTACAACGCCGATGCAGAATGCAGGGCTTGCGTTATTGGTGAACGTGATAAGGCGTTCCGCTTCGCTTTTTGTAATCTCGCCGCCGAGATACAGCTCACGCGTGCACACCGCACCAATAGGAAATCCGCCGAGTGAGCCGAGTATTATAGCTGATGCGGCAGCCGGAGAAATTCCGAATATATTTCCGAACAAGCCGCCCGAAATATTGGCTATGCGGCGTGAGAGTCCCGAAAGGTTTAAAAGCGAAATGAGCACGACAAACGGAAAAAGCGAGGGGATAAGTCCGAATGCGCAGAGATCAAGCGCGCTTTTTGCCGAGCTTTTCGCGGCTGTCGGCGAGCGCAGGAAATAAAACAGCATAAAAAATGACATAAGCCACAGTAGTGCGAGTGCGGCACGCTCAATACCGAGCGTCCGCTTTTTTTGACTTACAATAATAATCACCGTCCGCGTATCATATAATTGACAAAGCAGAAATGCTTATTAACGATTATGCGGAACTTGGGAGAGAATATGAGTAAAGGTAAAAAAATTCCGCTTGCTCAGCGGGTGTGTGAACGGCTTGACATACCTTCGGGTACACTCACAAATACGTCGTTTGTCGAAATCGCAGGTGACCGTGAGGTTACTTTGAGCGGATGCGAGGCACTCGTTATTTACCGAGAAAATGAGGTGAAGCTTCGTCTTTGCGACGGCGAGATAACTCTTAGGGGTGAAGGACTTGAGCTTCGAAGCTTTTCGGGCGGCCGTATAGCAGTGCGCGGCACTGTGCGGAGTATTTGTTTTGGCGGTGACGGTGGCGATGATAGCTAAATTTGTACGTTGGATACGCGGCTGGCGTAATTACCGCGTGACGGAAAAGATAGATGCGGCAGCGGATCTTCTTGCTTTGTCGGGTACGAATTTCAGACGTATGCAAAGAAGCGAGGATGCGCTCACGTTTTCGCTTGAATGGTCACAGTGCTCGATGATAGAAGCGGCGATGACGGCAAACTGTATCGCGTACGAAATAGTTGCCGAGCACGGCATTCCGCGGCTTTATCAAAAATATAAAAAGCGCATTGGCATACCGATCGGCACTGTATTGTTTGTGCTTATAATTCTGGCGTCGGAGCAGTTTATATGGTCGTTTGAAGTCATCGGAAACGAAAAATTCTCGGATAAGGATATCCTCGCCCGCCTTGACGCACTCGGCTGCGGCGTTGGAACGTATATACCCTCAATTGATTTTGACGCACTTCACAGCTCGTTTTTGCTCGAGGACGACGATTTTGCGTGGGTATCCGTAAATCTTCGCGGTACGCACGCGACAGTTGAGGTGCGAGAGCTGGTGCCGCACGTTTTTGACGTTGAGGAGAGCTTGCCGCACAATCTTGTTGCCGGCGAGGACGGCGTTATTGAATACATAGAGATACTTCGCGGACAAAAAATAGCGCGCGAGGATGAGCTTGTCAGAAAGGGCGAGCTTCTCGCATCGGGTATCGAAGAAATGAAGCACGGGCTTCGTTTGACGCACGCGCGCGGAACCGTTCTGGCGAGGGTAAAACGCGAGATTTTAATAGAGGTTCCGCTTGAAAATACGGTGCGTGAGGCGACAGGGAGGGAGTTTTCGGAGAAATATTTTAATTTTTTCGGAATTTCTATAAAAATTTTCTCAAACACCTCGAATTTACCTGAAATTTGTGATAAAATAGAAAGAGAAGATCAGCTTCGCTTTTTTGATGCTGTAACTCTGCCCGTAACGGTGCGCGAAACCGTGTACCGCGAGTACGCGGACGTGCCGGTAATACTTACGGAGAATGAAGCGCGAACCGAGGCATATAAGCAACTTCGCGAGAGGTGTGCCGAAATTGCCGCAGACAGCGAGCTTATCTCGCGAGAGATAAGTGCAGGGCTTAGTGATGGCGTATACGTTATAAAGTGCGAGCTGACGGTGCTTCGTGATATTGCGACCGAGGTGCCGATATATACGAGTGAAAATCAGGGAGGATAATAAATGCCCGAAAAAATAATACTCACCGAATCCGCCGAACAAACGGCTGCGCTTTTCGGTGAGCTTGACGTAAATCTCGAAAAGCTCGAGACGGCGTTCGGCGTCAGAATAAGATCGAGTGTAGATGCAAACGGCGTCGGCGACGCGATAAGCGTAAATGGCGCGGATATCGACAGCGTTGAGCGTGCGGCAGATGCTCTCGGATATCTGAAGCGTATGACGAAGCTGGGAAACACACTCACTGAGCAGAACGTTGACTATGTTATAGATATGGTGTCGGACGGCAAAAAGAGTGAGCTGAATGAGCTTGACGACGACACGATATGTCTGACCACGCGAGGCAAGCCCATAAAGGCGAAAACCGTCGGTCAGAAAAAATACGTGAACGCGATAAAAAAGAACACAGTCATAATGGGTATCGGACCTGCCGGAACGGGTAAAACGTTCCTCGCGGTTGCGATGGCTGTCACTGCGCTTAAATCAAAGCAGGTCGAGCGTATTATACTGACCCGCCCTGCAGTAGAAGCGGGTGAAAAGCTCGGATTTTTGCCGGGCGATCTTCAGAATAAGATAGACCCGTACCTGCGCCCGCTTTACGATGCGCTTTACGAGATGCTCGGCAGCGAGGCGTATCAGAGATACGTTGAGCGTGGCATTATCGAGATCGCGCCGCTTGCGTATATGCGCGGACGCACGCTGGACGATGCGTTTATCATACTTGACGAGGCGCAGAATACTACGCCCGAGCAGATGAAAATGTTCTTAACTCGCCTTGGCTTTAATTCGAAGGCGGTAGTTACAGGCGACCTTACGCAAACTGACCTGCCGTTCGGCAAAAAGAGCGGACTTTTAGAGGCGGTCAAGATACTTGAAGGCATCGACGACATTGCGATCCACCGATTCTCCGAGCGCGACGTGGTGCGCCACAGACTCGTACAGAAGATCATTTTGGCTTACGAAAGCTACGAAAAGGCAAGACAGAACAAACAGGTATACAAAGTCAGAAAGGACGACAAAGAATGAGACACTATATTCACTTTACAAATGAGCAGGATAAGGAAAATGTAACGAGCGAGCTTCGCTGCCTTGTGAAGGCGGCTATATACGCGGCGCTTTCCTATGAGGATTTTCAGTGCAGCGCGGAGATATCCGTAACCTTTACTGATAACGAGGGCATTCGCGAGATCAACCGCGAGCACCGCGACATCGACGCGGCGACCGACGTGCTTTCATTCCCGATGATGAGCGACGACGGTGAGTGCGACATCAATATGGCGACGGAGGCCGTTCTTCTCGGCGATATTGTTATCTCGCTTGAGCGTGCGCGCGAGCAGGCGGCTGAGCTTGGTCACAGCTACACTCGCGAGGTTGCATTTCTTACCGTACACTCTGTACTCCATCTTCTCGGCTACGATCACGTAACGAGTGAGGAGGACGAAAAGGTTATGTGCGAAAAGCAGTCCGCAGTGCTTGACTGTATGGGTATCCGCAGATAAACTTTGTGTAGACAAACTGGGATGTTTGTGGTATAATATTTATATTATATTAAAATTAAACTCTGTAAAAGGACAAGCATTATGACAAGAACAGGCTTTATAGCTATCGTAGGACGTCCGAACGTCGGAAAATCCACCCTTCTTAACGCGCTTCTTGGCGAGAAGGTATCAATAGTTTCAAGTAAGCCGCAGACTACGCGCAACCGTATCACCGGCATTTTGACCGAGGGCGAGGATCAGTTTGTATTCCTCGATACTCCCGGTATGTTAAAGCCGAAGAATAAGCTCGGCGATTATATGGTCAAGACGATAAGCTCGGCTATCGGTGAGGTGGACGCGGCAATACTCGTGGTAGATGCGGCGAAAAGTGTTTCCGATATAGAGGAGGGCATAATTGCCCGCTTTAAAAAGCAGGATACTCCGGTAATCCTTGCTATAAATAAAACCGATACCGTAAACGCGACCAAGGTTGCCGAGTGCATTATGGCATACTCCGCGCTTTGTGATTTCGAGGCGGTTGTTCCTATGGCGGCGGTCAAGGGCGAGGGTGTATCTATCATTATTGAAGAGGCATCGAAGCTTCTTCACGAGAGTGGCTGGTTCTTCCCTGAGGATATGCTTACCGATCAGCCAGAGCGACTTCTCGCGGCAGAGATAATCCGCGAAAAGCTGCTTCGTACGCTTAACGACGAGATACCTCACGGTACTGCTGTCGTTATCGAGGCTTTTGAGGAAAAGCCGACCATTATAAAGATTCGCGCCGAGATCTTCTGCGAAAAGGATTCCCATAAGGGCATCATAATCGGCAAGAAGGGTGCGGCACTCAAGAAGGTCGGAACGTGGGCGCGTGAGGATATGGAGGCATTCTTCGGCGTGCAGGTTCATCTTGATCTTTGGGTAAAGGTCAAGGAGAATTGGCGCGACAACGCGAGCCTTCTCAACACGTTCGGCTTTAACGACGACTGATGCTCCATACAGTAAAGGGACTTGTGCTGCGCGAAACGCCTGTTGGCGATAACGCGAAGTACATAAACGTACTGACAGCGGAGCGTGGACGCATCTCCGTGCTCGTTCGCGGAGCCGTGCGGCTTCGTACGCGCCACACCGCCGCAACGCAGATATTCTGCTACAGCGAGTTCGTGGTATACGAAAAGGGCGATAAATATACGCTTAACGAGTCGTCGCTTATCGAGAGTTATTTCCACCTTTGCGACGATTTTGATAAAATGACCGTGGCAACGTATGTGCTTAATGCCGTTGAGTACGTTTCCACGGAAGGTCAGCCAGCAACAGAAATGCTGCGCCTCGCGCTTAATACACTGTGGGCGATCACTCATTTTGAGGACAAGCCTCTGCGGCTTATCAAGGGCGTTTTCGAAATGCGCCTTGCGCTTATTGGCGGCTTTGCACCGAATGTTGTAAACTGCGAGGAGTGCGGACACGGTGTTGAAGACGAGCGACTGTACCTCAACGTAATGGAGGGCAGTATGCGCTGTAAGCACTGCTCGGGACTTCTTAACAAGGCAACGCATATTGAAAATGACCGCGAGGTCGACGATATGCGTACCGCACAGATAATAATCCCCCTTGCTCCTGCATCGGTGCTTGCTATTCAGCACGCGCTGTATGCGCAGATGTCGAAGCTTTTTTCCTTTACACTGGCAGATGAGCTTCTTGCCGAATTTTCCTCGGCGTGTGAAAAATATCTCGAGAATCACGTCGATCACCATTTTACGGTGCTTGATATGCTCGTTTGGTAGCGTGAAGGTTTATTTAGCGTGGGCGCAAAATACCTGTTCACGCACTAAAATTCAAATTAAAAATGGGTCCCGTCCCATTTTTGTTCGCATAGCAAACACATTTGAATTTTTTTAGATGTGTGTGTATTATTACCCCAATCCGAAAGGACTGTTTAACTTTGAGTAACTATAAGAGAGCGCTTAAAACGCTCGAATACGATAAAATACTCGCGATGCTCGCCCAGTGTGCGCCGACGGAGGGCGCGCGTGAGCGTGCACTCGCGCTTTTGCCCGAAAATGATCCCGACCGCATACTTCGCCGTCAGCGAGAAACCACTGAAGCGAAGGCGATGCAGTCGATAAAGGGAATGCCGTCGTTCGGTATGATAAAGGACGTGCGCGACGCAGCTGACCGCGCGGCAAAGGGTGCTGTACTCTCGCCGCGTGAGCTTCTCGATATCGCAAACGTGCTTCGTACGTCGCGCTCGCTACTCGAATACAGCCGCTCAGACAGACGTGATACTACGTCACTTGACGAGATGTTCGAACGCCTTATCACAGACAAAAAGCTTGAAGAACGCATACTGACCGCTATTGTGTCGGAGGATATGATAGGCGACGAGGCAAGCCCCACGCTTTCCGATATACGCCGCAAGATGCGTCTTGGCAACAATAAGATCAAGGATACTCTTCAGAATTTCATTAACGGCTCATATTCGAAGTTCCTTCAGGAGAACATTATAACGATGCGTAACGGACGCTACGTTATTCCCGTCAAGGTCGAGCATAAGAACGACGTTCGCGGACTTGTTCACGACACGTCCTCGTCGGGTGCAACGCTGTTCGTTGAGCCGATGTCGGTCGTTGAGGCGAACAATGAGCTTCGCGTGCTTCAGGTCAAGGAGCAAAACGAGATCGAGCGCATTTTGACCGAGCTTTCCGAGGCTTGCGGTAATATAGAGAATGCTCTTGATCTTAATTATAAAAACATAACCGAGCTTGCGTTTATATTTGCAAAAAGCGAGCTGTCCTTTAAGCTTGACGCAACGCCGGCGCGTATTACGGGTGACCGTAAGGTGAATCTTATCCGTGCTAGACACCCCCTGCTCGATAAGGACAAGGTCGTGCCCATAACCGTTACGCTTGGCGGCGATATGTCGACGCTTGTTATTACCGGACCTAATACGGGCGGTAAAACGGTAACGATGAAAACCATCGGACTTCTCGCGCTTATGGCGCAGTCTGGCCTTCATATTCCTGCGTCCGACACGTCGGAAATTTGCATATTCGACGATGTTTACGCCGATATCGGTGACGAGCAGTCGATAGAGCAGTCGCTCTCGACCTTCTCGTCGCATATGGTGAACATCGTAAACATTACCGAAAACGTTGGTGCGAGATCGCTCGTGCTTATAGATGAGCTTGGCGCTGGTACTGACCCCGTCGAGGGTGCGGCACTTGCTATTGCGGTGCTTGAAAAGGTTCGTGCGGCGGGGGCGCTTTGTGCGGCTACCACGCACTATGCGGAGCTTAAGGCGTTCGCGCTCGAAACCCCAGGCTTCGTTAACGCGTCCTGCGAGTTTGACGTAAACACGCTCAAGCCGACGTACCGCCTTATTATAGGTGCGCCGGGTAAATCTAATGCGTTTGCAATATCCTCGAAGCTCGGACTTTCCGATGCAATAGTTGAGAGGGCGAAGGCACTCGTCAGCGAAGAAAACAAGCATTTCGAAGACGTTATCGAAAAGCTTGAGGCGAGCCGTCTTGAAATGGACAAAAACCGAGCTGAAGCGGAAAGACTTCGTCGCGAGCTTGAAGAATACAAGGCGACAAGCGAGAAAAAGATAGCGCAGGCTCTTGCGCGCGCAGAAAGTGAGCTTGAGAAGGCACGTGCGCAGGCGGTATCCATCGTAGAAAGCGCGAAGATCACGTCGAACTACGTAATGGAGCAGCTCGAAAAGGTCAAAAAGGAGCGTGAGAGCGCAAACCTTTCGTCCGCACTCGAGGAGTCGCGAAGAAACATCAGAAAGCAGCTTCGCGAGAGCGATGAGAAGATAAATCCCGTTACGGAAAAGGTTGCCGAGGATTACGTTCTGCCGCGTCCACTCAAAAAGGGCGACGACGTTATGATAATCAACATCGGCAAAAAGGGTATGGTCGTCGATGCTCCCGACAAGGACGGAAACGTTACCGTTCAGGCGGGTATTATCAAAACGCGCACGAAGGTGTCGAACCTTATGCTGCTTGACGAGGCGAAGGTTACGTTCACCGACGCGCAGAAAAAACAGATCGCCGCGGACAAGTACCGTGTCGTCGTATCACGCGATTTCAGCGACGAAATTGACCTTCGCGGACTTAACGGTGACGACGCGTGGTACAGAGTTGACAAGTATTTCGACGAGGCGCATATCGCGGGAATACACGTCCTGCGCCTTATTCACGGCAAGGGTACCGGAGCGCTAAAAAATGCGCTTTGGCAGTATCTCAAGACCGATCCGCGTGTAGTATCCTACCGATACGGTAAATACGGCGAGGGCGATCTTGGCGTTACTATCGTTGAGGTTAAGTAACTTGTATGTGTAGCAAGCTCTTAAAAGTGCTTTGTGCGGCTGTACTGCTGTTTGTGACTGCTTTGGTTACCGCTTCGTGCGGAAACGATGTGACTTTACTGAATATTTCGTCCGATACGTATGTTGTCGAAGCAGGGCAAAAGATCGACATTGATGAGCTTCGCCAATTGTTTCTTGTGCAAACTACGGACACGACTGATATTACGGATACAGCGGACACTACGGGTACTGTAGACACTATGGATACGGTGGATACTACGGACACGGCAGAGCCTGCTGAAGCTACGGACGCGTCAAACGGTGAATCTGACGAAACTGTATACTGGGTAGCGGGCGGAGAGGTGTGGCATACGAAAATCACGTGCTCAAGCCTTTCACGCTCGAAAAGCGTGTACTCGGGTACTGTCGAGGATGCAATGGAAGCCGGTAAGGAGCGCGTTTGCAAGCGCTGCGGCGGTTAAAACACAAATTATTTTTGAACATAAACTATATTTTGGAGGATTAAAACAATGGCTAAACTTAAAATGCTCGCGATAGACCTCGGTGCGTCCAGCGGACGCGGTATCGTCGGCTGCTTCGACGGAAAGAAGCTCACGCTTGAGGAAAATCACCGCTTTGCAAACGAGCCTGTTACCGTAGCGGGTACGTTTACTTGGGATACTCTTCGTATCTTCCACGAGATCAAGAATTCCATTCGCAAGTGTGCGCTTTCCGATGACAAGGATATCGCTTCCATCGGTATCGATACCTGGGGCGTTGACTTCGGTCTTATCGATAAGGCAGGCAAGCTTATGGCAAATCCCGTACATTACCGCGACACCCGTACTGTCGGTATCATCGAGTACGCCGATCAGTTTGTACCGCGCGAGGAGCTTTACAACACCACCGGTCTTCAGTTCCAGAATTTCAACACCGTTTATCAGATTTTAGCATCGCTCCGTGACAACCCTATCTACGTAAACAATGCAGACACTCTTCTTTTCACTCCCGACCTTTTTAACTATCTCTTGACGGGTGTTAAGAAGTGCGAATATACTATCGCTTCCACGGGTGCGATACTCGATGCAAAGAAGCGTGAGTACGCTTACGATATGCTTAAGAAGTTCGGTATCCCGACGAATATCTTCGCTCCTATCGCACAGCCCGGTTCGATCGTTGGTCCGCTTCTTCCCGAGATACTCGAGGAGGTTGGCGATATCAAGGCAAACGTTGTAAACGTAGCTGCACACGATACCGGCTCGGCAGTAGTTGCCGTCCCTGCGGTGAACGACGACTTCATCTTCCTTAGCTCCGGTACATGGTCTATTATGGGTGCTGAGGTTAAGGAGCCGATCATCTCCGACAAGTCCTTTAAGTATAACTTCACCAACGAGGGTGGTGCTGAAAACACTATCCGCTTCGAGAAGAATATCACCGGCCTTTGGCTCAAGCAGGAGTCCAAGCGTCAGTGGGAGCGCGAGGGTAAGAACTATACTCACGACCAGCTCTCCGATATGGCTCTTGCGTCGAAGCCCTTCCAGTCGCTCATCGATCCCGATGATGCACTGTTCGGCACTCCCGGTAACCTTCCGAAGAGAATTGCAGAATACTGCAAGAACACAAATCAGCACGTTCCCGAGAATGCAGGCGAGATTATGCGCTGCATCTTCGAGTCGCTCGCACTCCGTTACCGCTACACCGTTGAGAAGATCGATGAGGTAAAGGGACACAGAACTCCGTTCATCAACATCATCGGCGGCGGAACCAAGGAGTCGCTCCTCTGCCAGTTTACCGCTGATGCATGCGGACGTCCTGCTTATGCAGGTCCCGTTGAGGCTACTGCTATCGGTAACATCGCTTGCCAGGCTATCGCGGCAGGTGAGCTTAAGAACGTTGC
>JAZQZL010000007.1:0-8648 GCA_045634005.1 Candidatus Flemingiibacterium sp.
TTACCTTTTGTTCGTGTTCAAAAGAATTGTCGAGATTTCTTTAGTTATCGTTTCCATTTCCATTAAGCATCTTTCGATGCCTCACTTCTTTGTACTTTCCTAATCTCTTGTTGTTCAATTTTCAATGACCATTATGGTTCGTCTGTCCTCGCAGTCATCATACCGACTCTGCAGGCGACTTGTATATTATATCACAGTCTTTCCTGTTTGTCAATACCTTTTTCAAAGTTTTTTAAAACTTTTTTGACCGCTTCACTCGAGTATCTCTCGTGCGACAGCTTTATTAGTATAGCATATACTGTTTCGTTTGTCAACACCTTTTTTAATTTTTTTGCACATTTAGTGTAAATGTGCATAATTGCCAAAGCATAGTGAACACTATTGGTAGAGGTGTCCATATGCTTACCATTTTAATACGCATTATAATCGTTTACGCCCTTTTAATCGGCACGATGCGCCTTATGGGCAAGCGACAGATAGGAGAGCTTCAATTATCGGAGCTTGTAACGACCATACTTCTTTCCGAGCTTGCCGCACAGCCGATAACCGATGACCAGACTCCGCTTGCCTTTGCAATAATTCCAATCGCCGTACTCCTTTCACTTGAGGTCATAATCTCCTTCGCCGTCACAAAGATCCCCTTCCTCAAGCCGATATTCGACGGCAAGCCGAGCATTCTCATCCGGCGCGGAAGGATCGACTTCGATGAAATCGACAAGGTTCGCATCAGCATCGAGGAGCTTCTCTGCCAATTGCGCATAAACGGCATACCCGACATAAGCCAAGTAGACTACGCGATCCTCGAGCAGAACGGCCAACTCTCGGTCATACCAAGGCGCGCCGAAGCGCCGCCCTCAGCAGAGGATATGGAGATAAAGGTCAGCGAGTCCGGCATCGCTCACGCTATTATAGTTGACACGAAGATCAGTGACTACGACCTGAAGCGTCTCGGACATGATCGCAAATGGCTCGAAAAAAGGCTAGCGCATCACCGTGTCAGCCTCGACG
This sequence comes from Candidatus Flemingiibacterium sp., assembly GCA_045634005.1. Lineage (GTDB taxonomy): Bacteria > Bacillota > Clostridia > Oscillospirales > CAG-272 > Flemingiibacterium. The sequence goes on from JAZQZL010000007.1 coordinate 1,009, forward strand.
AGGTATTTTTATTTACAGTCGACGACTGCGGAAAGGAGGGACTTATCAAAAAGCCGTGCGCGCATTCGTAATTTCCTTGATAATATTATCCGCCGTGCTTGCACTCACCGTATGCGACTGTGTTTGGGTCGAGCGCCGCATTGACGGACTTCTCGATATCTGCGAAAAATTAGAACGCGGCAGCTCTGCCCTCCTGACAGACGAGCTGACAGGCAAATGGCAAAGCTGCCGCGACATAATTTCGCTCACTACGCGTCAGGGTGACATTGAGCGAGCCGAAAGTGCAATCATTTCTCTCGGGCATTATCTCGACGTTCCTGCCGATTTCAGTGCCCAGCTCGCGATACTTGTAAGCATCCTTGAGCACATAAAGGACTCGCACGCCCTATCACTTGAAAGCATTTTTTAGTGGAACGCTGTCACCTTGTCCGCAAGATAGACCTCTTTTCTCATTATAGTATAATACTCGGTGAACGGATCGTCAAACGTCACGCCAAGCTTCTCGCCCGCCGACTTAACGATATATTCGGGATTTAGATAGTTCGCACTGTCCGCCGACAAAAGCGCGTGAACAGTTATACTGCCATCCTCGAACGAGCACTCGCGAAGGTCGATGAACGGTGCGATATCGGTTTCCTTTTCGCCCGACTTGGAACGCTTCATTATTATAAGAGGATTTGTGTAAAGCTCGCGCATCTTGTCTGCCGTTTCAGCCGACAGCTTCGGTGAAGTCATTTTGATCTCGTACTCCGCCCACATAATATCGCTGAACTTGCGCTCGCCCACATACACGTCCACAACCTGCATTTCGTCGGTCAGCGCCGCGTTGATACGGCGCTTTACCTCGTCGAGCGGCATATCCTCAACGAGCTTTATATCAAAAAACTCACACTCACTCTGCGTGCCTATAGACAGCGGAAGTGAGAAGGTGATCTTGAGGCGCGGATTGAAGCCCTGCGAATACCACGCAGGAATACCTGCTCGGGTAATGTTTCTCGTCATCGTACGCATAAGGTCGAGGTGCGAGATGTACTGAAGGCTTCCGATCTTATAAAATTTTGCTCTTATTTGCATCGGTTGCACCACGTGCGCTCACCTCCAAGCTTATTTGCGCCGCAAGCCGTACATTTTTCGGCGCAGTTTTTATTAGTCTTTGACTCATAGGCGTTATGACGCTCACGAAGAAGGAAGGATTTATCAACTCCGCAGTCGATAACGTCCCACGGGAGCGTTTCATTTTCGCCGAACTCGCGGTTCGCGTAAAATGCGGAATCGATACCGCACGCCGCGAACACGTCCATCCACTTGTCAAAGCTGAAAAATTCCTCCCACGCACCAAAGCACATCCCGCGCTTGTGCGCCCCGAGCACAGCCGCCGCGAGTCGACGGTCGCCGCGCGCGAACACCGCCTCGATATACGAGGTCTTTGCATCGTGGTAGTTATACTTGATCTTGGGGTCGTTTATCTTCGAGCGAAGGAGCATCTGCTTGCGCTCAAGCTCGGCAAGCGTGTCCTGTGCTTCCCACTGGAACGCCGTAAAGGGCTTCGGGATAAAACAAGCAACACTTATAGTAACAGTCGGCGCCTTTCTTCCCTTCACTCCGCGGAACATATCGTAATAGGTGTCAACTACGTGCTTTGCAAGCGTTGCGATACCCTCGATATCCTCGTCCGTTTCGGTGGGCAGACCGAGCATAAAGTAGAGCTTGACCTGCGTTTTGCCTGCCTCGAACGCAACGCGGCAAGCCTTAAGAAGGTCCTCCTCGGTAACGTTCTTGTTTATCGCATCGCGAAGTCGCTGTGTACCTGCCTCGGGCGCAAAGGTAAGTCCCGATGCGCGAACGCTCGAGATCTTATCCATAAGCTCCTTCGTGAACATATCAAGTCGCATCGACGGCAGCGAAATATTTACCTTCGCGGCATCGGTCCACTTAAGAAGCGTGTCGCAAAGACCGTTCACCTCGGAGTAATCGCTTATCGAAAGCGAGGAGAGCGAAATTTCGTCGTATCCCGTGCTTGCACGGAGTGCACGCGCCTGTCGGTCGAGAACCTCGACGGACTTTTCGCGTATCGGGCGGTAAACCATACCTGCCTGACAGAAACGGCATCCGCGGATACAGCCGCGATAGACCTCGAGCATAATGCGATCGTGTACCGTTTCGATGTACGGCATAACGAACTTGTCGGGGAAATACGCGCTGTCCATATCCTTTATAATACGCTTGGTAACGCTTGTGGGAATGTCGTCGTACTTCGGAGTGTACGCCGCCACCGTGCCGTCCGCGTTATACGAAACCTCGTAGAGTGAGGGAACGTAGAATCCGCCAAGCTTCGCCGCGGCGTGCAAAAATGCCTCGCGAGTATATGTGCCGCTGTCCTTCATATCGGCATAGAGATGCATTATCTCGGGGAGCGCTTCCTCGCCCTCTCCGATAGAAAACACGTCAAAAAAGTCAGCAACAGGCTCGGCATTGTACGAGCAGGGTCCGCCGCCGATGATTATCGGCATTGTGTCGTCGCGCTCGCTCGAAAGAAGCGGTATGCCCGCAAGGTCGAGCGTGTTGAGCACGTTAGTGTAGCACATCTCGTACTGCAAAGTGAAAGCCACAAAATCGAAATCGCGCAGCGCGTCGCCGCTTTCGTGCGCGTACAGCGGAATATTATATTTGCGAAGCTGTTCCTCCATATCCACCCACGGAGTGTACGTACGCTCGCACCATAAATCGTTATGAGCGTTTATCGCACCGTAAAGTATGCGAAGTCCGAGGTTGGACATACCTATCTCGTACGTATCGGGAAAGCAGAACGCCATTCTCGCACGCACGTCTTTTTTATCCTTGATTATCTGACCGTATTCGCCGCCCGTATAACGTCCGGGCTTTGACACGCGCTTGAGCACGCGCTCGGCGGCGGCCTTCGGTGTGATGTTTTCCATAATTACAGATCACCTTTTACATAAAATCAGTTGGGACGCCGCAAAATGCGGCGTCCCATTACTTTAAACTAAAAATTTCGAAATGAGCACCACGGGCACTATCCAGAAGATCTGGTACAAAAGCGCATATACCGACGGCATCGCAGTCGCGCCGAGTGCGCTCACGAATATCATAACGATAACACCGATTATCATCGCGAGCATTCCGATTATAAGATTGGTCTTGATGACCGAGCTTACTCTCTCGCACAGTGCAACCGTGCGAAGCAGAGCCTTTACGGAGTGCTTGGAAACCACGCCGCTCTCACAGCGGTCAACCGTGTGAGGAATATCCTCAACGGTTCTCGCTCTGATAACCTTAACGGGATACTTGATCGCGTGTATCTTCTTTGCAAGAAGCATATCGTCAATATTCGGGTCAAAGGACTTGATTCCAACGCACATACCGGTTCTGTAAAGCTGTGCGAGAACCTTCTCAAACTCGCCGTCGATGGTGTACTGAACGTACATCTTCGCCGCAAGCTGACCGCCGAACGCAACGTAAAGTATGCCGAGCGCAGAGCCCTGATCCTGTCTGCGCGCCTCGCTGTCGAACGGAGGCTCGTAATCCTTCTTTTCCATATAAGACGCCTTGCCGATGTAAACCGTATCGCCGTCGACTGTTACGGTAAAGCCGTCCTCATCGACCTCAACAAGCTCAACGTCCTCGGAGTAGCCAATATCCTGTGTCGCCTGTGCGAACACGTCTGCGAGCGGTCCGTCAACCTTGACGAACGCACTTGCGAGGTTGTAAACTATCTCGTCGATGCGGTTCTGACCGAACACCTTAATGCTCGTCACCTTAGTACCGCGCGGCGGGAACACCTCCTTATCCTCGAAGGAAATGATCGAGGAAGCAGCGTATTCGTCGAGCGATGCCTCGCCGAGTATCGCGCTCTCATTTTCGAACGCATCCTTCGACGCCTTGTAGAAGGGATAGCTATATATCGCAAACAGCGTAAGCGGTGCGCAGAACGCCACCGTAAGGAACGCTGACGTGATCGCGCCGTAAACGCCGCCGCCTATCGCACCGACTACTACGAACACGATAGCAAGCAGAAGCATAGCAGGAAGCAAGATACCGATTATCGGCCTTGTGGGCTTGTTCTTTGCGCTTCTCTCGAAGAAGCCGTCAACGAAGTCCGTCTTGCCTACGCGTACGATCTGCGCATCGTCGGGAACGTACTCACCGAACACCTCGCGCTCAAGCGAATCTGTTTCGTTCGACACGGGGCTGACCACAAGCTTTTTCTTCTTTGAAGCAACCACGTTAAAACCGAACATCTCGCGCTTTAAGTTGAGGAACTCATACACGAGCGAAGCGAGCACCGCGAATACCACCGGCAGGTTATACATCGCAAATCCGCTTGTAGGTGCGATAATTCCCGCAACGAGCGAGTAGACGAGTGAAAGCGCAAGCATAAGTGCCGTAAGCGTTTCGGGAGAGAATTTTTTCTTAAGAATGCCGTTATACGCCTCGATAAGCTGTCTGTATACGAGCACGCCCGAGAACACAACGAGCTGAAGGTCTATCATCGCGTAAACCACGGGATAAGACGTGGGACGCATAAACGCAGGAAGCGAGAGTCCGAATATCGAGAAATTCTCGATAATGAACACTGCCACAAGAAGTGCCGCCGCTGCTGCTATACGAACGAGAAGCGATTTGTAGCGCGACTCGTACTTTGCCATAATCTCATTATTCTGCTCACGGCTCGTATATTCGATCGGCTCCTCAACTATAGAGATCTGCGTGGTCTGCTCGTGCTTCTGGATAACGTCCTCCTCGATCTTGGACGCCTCCTCCTCGCCGACCGCCTGCTTTAGCTGCTCCTCCATACCGAAGGCAAGCATTATGTGAAGATCGGTCTGGTCGACCTCTGTGTCGTCGGTCTTACCGTAGGTCTGACTTATTTCAGCGTTTGCGAGATCGTCATCGCTTATGCGGTCGAAGACCTCGGTCGCGGACTCGGCAAGCGCCTCGTCTATTGCGCGGTTTACCTCATCGTCCGTCTTCGATGCCATCTCACGAACCATAGAGATATCAAACACAGCCGTCGTCTGCGTATCAAGCACGTCCTCGTCTGCATACTCCAAAGGCTCGTCATACGACTCCTCGGCAACAAGCTTCATATCGCTGTCATCATCCGATATCCCCTCGGCGGTCTGTTCTGCGATTTCTTCGGTGAATTCTTCAGCGATATCCTCAGCGACATCCTCTACAATTTCTTCCTTGGTGAGCGGTGCCTCCTCGGGCACCACAAACATCGCTTCATCGAGAAGCGCGTCCTCATCAAGTGTCGCAGGCACGTCGGGCTCGGGATCTGCGCTATGCTCTGCAATCTCTGCGGCAACCTCGTCAAACGACATCTGCACGAACACCTCGTCGCCGACCGACTCTGCGCCAAACTCGTGAGTGTCGGAAAGCTCATCCTCGACAGCAGCGTTCTCCGCCTCTGCCGCCTCATTCTCGGCCTCACGCTCCTCGCGCGGCTTCGTAATATACATATCAATAAGCTCGTCAACGTCAAGCTCGGAGTCGTCATCGGCGCCCAAAGCCTCGGACTCGCGAAGCGTCTGCTCGGCGTTGCTGTAAACGGCATCGTCGATCTTCAGTGCCTCTGTGGGGTGTGCCTCTGTGCGCGGTCTGTCCGCAGCTTCATTTTTGGCATTATCGCCCGAAGCCACTTCGTCATAACTCTGTTTCAGGCGGGCAAGCAGATCGTCTGCGCTTAACTTTGCCCTGTTATCAGCCGAATTTCTATCGTCGTGCATCTTATCGTTCCTTTCTCAAAGTATTCATTTTCCACGCATCTGTCGTGCGGCCTCTGAAAGGATAACCGCAGTAGCACAGGAAACGTTGAAGGAGTTGACCTTTCCGTACATCGGAATCGAAATCATAAAATCACACTTTTCGCGTATCAGGCGCGATATGCCTGCGCCCTCGCTTCCAACGACTATCGCCGTTGCGCTGTCGAACTTTGTGTCGTAATAGGATGCGCCGTCCGCCTCTGCGCCGTACACCCATACACCCTTCTCTTTAAGCTCGTCTATTGCTGCCGCGAGGTTCGGAACCTTCGCCACAGCCAGATGCTCAAGCGCGCCAGCCGAGGACTTTTCGACCACCGCCGTAAGCCCGCTCGAACGGCGCTTCGGAATTATAAGTCCGTGCGCACCCGTTCCCTCGGCACAGCGTATGATAGCACCGAGATTGTGCGGATCAACGACCTCGTCCGCGATAACAATGAGCGGCTTTTCACCGCGCTGCTTCGCAATATCCAGTATCTCGTCTATGCTGACGTATTCCTTGGCCGCCGCCATAGCAACGACGCCCTGGTGGTTAACGCCGCCGGCGAGTGTATCTATCTTCGCCTTTTCAACCTCGATAACGGGTATGCCGCGCTTTATTGCCTCAGCAACGATAAGCGTTATCGAGCCCTCGCGATCCCCGCGTCTTACGAAAAGCTTGTCTATCGCACGCTCCGATTTGAGGAGCTCGAGCACCGCGTTTCTGCCGCCAACCGCATTTGAAACCGGCTCATCGCCACCGTCCTCGCGCTCGGCGTCGAACGCCGCACGCTCGCGTTTCTTATATTCGTCATTGCCGCGTTTTGAAAAATTTCTATCGCGACCGCCATAATTTTTCTTATACATATGTTCCTTCATCTGACAGAGCTGCAACTCAAAAATGCGCACAACTGCCCTATTGTATATAATTATAATATATTATAACATACTTTTGTGCATTTGTATATACCTTTTCGCAAACTTTTTTAAAAAATTAAACTATTTTTTTGTCAAGAATAAAATCGGGCAAAAAAATAGGGAGATACCTTTCGGCATCTCCTATTTCCGACGTGAAATCACGCAATTACTGCTGCTTCATTTCAGCATAGCACTCGCTGCAATATACAGGTCTGTCGTTGCTGGGCTGGAAAGGAACTTTCGCCTCGCCGCCGCACTTTGCACATGTTGTTGTGAAAAGCTCTCTTGCGGGACGTGTAGCGTTCTTTCTTGCGTCGCGGCAGCTCTTGCATCTCTGGGGCTCGTTCTGGAAGCCTCTTTCAGCATAGAATTCCTGTTCGCCTGCGGAGAATACGAATTCTGCGCCGCAATCCTTGCAAACTAAAGTTTTGTCCTGATACATTTTGTCTTACCTCGCTTTGAAAATATGGTTAAAAAATTTCGCCCGTAGACAGATTCCAACTGCCATCTTTGTGGAAACAACGCTTTTCGTTAAGCTATTTGGGCATAATAAGAACATAGTTAAGATTAAAACAATTAAATATCATTAGGGTGTAAAAACCGCACGTGGTTTATGGAATGCTTTCATAAAAGCTTGCGCAACTTTGCTTTAATCCTGCTGATAGCGTTGTCTACGGATTTTTTCGGTCTGCCTATGGCGTGTGCAATATCTTCATAAGACAGATCCTCGAGGTAAAGGCGGAAAACTGCGGATTCGAATTCTGTAAGCGAGGAGTTTATTTTGCCGTTAAGCTCCGTTATTGCTTCCGCGCTTACGATAAGCTCCTCGGGGGTGCTTCCCGCGGGGGTGTCGCAATAAAATTCATAGGGTGCGTCGCCTGCTTCGCCTCGGCTTTTGTTGCTGCGAATGTATGATATTATTCTGTTTTGAATACAGATTTTTGCATAGTGACCAAAGGA
>JAZQZL010000008.1:0-16250 GCA_045634005.1 Candidatus Flemingiibacterium sp.
TCAGGCAGCAAACATCCGTGAGGATCTCGCTATCTGGGCTGTACACACCAAGCAGGATAAGACCGTTAAGGTTATCGGCGACCGCGCTATGACCGCTTCGCTCAAGAACCTTGGCAAAACCAACATAAGATACACCGAATATGACAGCTCCGATCCCATAACCAAGGCAAAGTTCCAGAACAGCTGGGACAGCAGTACCAACTGGGAGCACTGGGCATGGGTACCTGCTTATGCAGATGCTGAAATCTCAGATTGGCTTCTCGCGCAGAGAAAGACCGAAAAGCTTGCTCCCGAGATCACGGCAAAGTTCACCGACGTTGATCCCGTTTACGGCTCGTGGTATGCACCCTACGTTGATTGGGCAACCAAGAACGGCATCATTCAGGGTATGGGCGACGGAACCTTCGGCGTAAACAAAAATATCACTATCGAGCAGGCTTGCACTATACTCGCAAGATTCCTTGAATATAAGGAAGCTCCCAACAACACCCAGCTCACCCTTGATATATACAGCGACGTAACGGTCATAAGCGATTGGGCAACTGAATCCCTTGAATGGGCTATCGAGAACTCGGTTTATATGGGAACTCTCGGCTCTACAAGAATGCTCCGTTCCAGAAATCCTGCCGCTCGCTCGCTCATCGCGACTATGTTCTACAACATAACCACGATCTACGGCAAATAATTTGGCAGTCAACTCGGCACACTTCACGTGTGCCGAGTTTTTTTGATTGACAAACGTGAGTGGATATGTTATACTTACGTTATACCTTATTTTAAAGGAGGATGTGGCTTGAGCGATTTGGATAATGCGCTTTTGAAAGGGACTCCCTACAGAGGAAGTCTTGCAGATAATATACTCCGTATCGCGCTCGACGTTGGCGAGGGCCTACTCACAAACGGCGCCGACGTGCACCGTGTCGAGATCGCAATTGAAAAAATAAGCCGAGCATACGGTGTGGCACACGTTGATGTGTTTACAATACACTCGCTTATTCTCGTAGCACTCTATATGCCTGACGGCACGCATTCTACGCAATCAAGGCGTATTATCGACGTGTGCAACAATATAACCAAGCTCGAGATGTATAATGCCCTCTCTCGCGAAATTTGTGAAACAACACCTCCAATAGACGTTGTGGATGAAAAGATCCGCGAGATAAAAAAGGAGCGAATTTACCCCTTCTATCTCACGATAATCGCTTATTTCCTTGCCGCGGGAAGCTTTGCTATCTTTTTCGGCGGATCCTGGCTTGACGGTCTAGCCTCGTCATGCATCGGCGTTATTATGGCGCTCGTTGAAAAAATAAGGATTGAGCAGGTAAACAAAATGGTTAAGATATCGCTCATATCCTTTGTTGCAGGCCTTTTGTCCTGTCTGTCTATACGGATAGGATTCGGTGACAACCTCGATATGATCATTATCGGCACGATAATGCTACTTATCCCGGGAGTATCGTTTGGAAACTCTATGCGTGACCTGCTCAGCGGCGACACGCTTACGGGAACAATAAAGGTCGTTCAGGCGATAATAACCGCTGTTATGATGGCGCTTGGTTACGCGCTCTCACTTTTGCTTGTGGGAGGTGGTCTGTAATGTCAGAGCCTATTGCAATTGCCGTGCGCCTTGTTATGGCGGTGCTCGGCACGATTGGATTTGCGATGATATACCGCGTCAGCAAAAAAAGAATGCCCTTCGCCGCGCTCGGCGGACTTCTCACTTATGCGGTCTACGAGCTTGTTACACAGCTTGACTTCGGCGTATTCGTCGCAGCACTTCTTGCCGCTACATTTATGACGCTCTATTCGGAAACGCTCGCGCGTATCATTCACGCGCCTGCAGTGACATTCCTTTTCCCCTGCGCTATTCCGATAGTGCCCGGCGGCGCGCTTTACAGAACGATCTATAACCTGCTGTTTTACAATCAAGAAAAGCTGTTCTACTACGGCAAGACCGCACTTGGCGTTGCGCTCGGCATGGCGGTCGGTATGGGTGTCGCGTCAATCGTCGTGAGCATTGTATACAGCCCTAAAAGAGCAAAAAATAACAATAAGAGCCACCCGTAAACGGGCGGCTCTTTTGTTTATAAACGTATGAAATTCGTTCTCGCCTTCGGCTCACGCTCGGGTAGAGAAACGCCCGACACCTTGCCTGCCTCTATGTTTTTAAGCATCCACGCCATATTGTCGGCAAGCGTACGCATCGTCTGCATACCCTCGAGGTCTGCCTTTACCTCCTCAGGTGTATTGCCGTGCACCTGATTCCAATACTGCGAGGTAACTAGCGGCATATTGCAGATCTGGAAAAACTTGTTGAGCGACTCGAACGCCGCAGAAGCGCCGCCGCGTCTGCAGGACACGATAGCCGCGCCGGGCTTGTTCTGCATCTTCGAAGAATAGCTGTAGAAAAATCTGCCCATAAAGCTGGTTATCTGTCCAGATGCGCCTGCATAGTGTACGGGAGAGCCAACGATAATACCGTCGCACCCGTCCATAATGTTTTGCGCCTTCTCTACAATATCGCCCGTGTAAACGCAGTGCGTTTTGCCGGCTCTGTAGCAGCCGCCACATCCCATACAGCTTTTTATCGGCTCTGTACCGAGCCAAAGAAGCTCTGATTCAATTCCGTTTTTCGTGAGCTGTGCCGCAATTTCGGCGAGCGCCGTATAGGTACAGCCGTGCTCGTGCGGACTTCCGTTTATAAGTAATACCTTCATAAGTAACCTCCCCAAGAGTGTATTATAAATATATTTTACTACCCTATTCTTTTTTTGTCAAGACCTTGACATCGTCGGGTGAATATATTATAATATAATTGTATTATTATATATATTCAATCACACCGAAAGGAATGCTCAAAGCATCATAGGTAAATAATATGTATTATATAGGTATCGACCTTGGCGGAACCAATATCGCCGTAGGTATAGTTGACTCTGAATATAAGATGGTTGTTAAGGGTAGTGTTCCCACGAAGGCACAGCGTGCGCCCGAGCTTATCATCAAGGATATGGCAAGCCTCTGTGCAAAGCTCGTTGCTGACGCAGGGCTCACCTTTGACGACATCGCATACGCAGGCATCGCAGCTCCCGGCTCCGTTGACCCGGAGCACGGCACCGTTGTTTATGCAAACAACCTTCCCTTCGCGAACTTCGAGATCGCCGCTATTCTCAAGAGCTATATTCCTTTGAAGGCAGTGTATCTTGACAACGATGCTAATGCAGCGGCTCTTGGAGAAGCTGTCGCAGGTGCGGCTCGCGGCGTGAAGCACGCTATTATGATCACCCTCGGCACCGGTGTTGGCGGCGGTATCGTAATCAACGGCAAGCTTTATTCCGGCTTCAACTATGCAGGCGCAGAGCTCGGTCACACCGTTATCGAAAAGGACGGTAGACCTTGTACCTGCGGACGCAAGGGTTGCTTCGAGGCATACAGCTCCGCTACCGCGCTCATCACTATGACCAAGGAAAAGCTTGACGAGTGCGCAAAGAGCGGTCGAGAAACTCTTATGAATGCTATGGTTGCCTCTGACGGCAAGGTAAGCGGCAAGACTGCATTCTCCGCTATGAAGAAGGGCGATGCGGCGGCCAAAGAGGTCGTTGATATGTACATAAGCTACCTTGGCTGCGGACTTGTAAATATGGCTAACATATTCCAGCCCGAGGTCCTCGTTATCGGCGGCGGAATCTGCAACGAAAAGGAATACCTCACCGATCCGCTCAATGAGATTCTGAAAAAGGAAATCTACGGCGGCGAATATCTCAAAAAAGCTCCCAAGCTTAAGATTGCCGAGCTTGGCAACGATGCCGGTATCATCGGCGCGGCTGTACTCGGTCTGTAATTAAAACCTCATCGGACGAGAGGACACGGTTTGCGCGTTCCCCTCGTCCGCCTATTATGTAATGAAGATAACTAAAACGAAAATAGCCTTTGGTATAGGCGCTGCCCTCTGGCTGGCTGCTGTCGTGCTTGCAAGCATATATGACCTCGATATAACGCTCAAAATAGCAAATGAAGCATCCGTATTCGGACGCACCCTTGAGGTCGCGGGCGAACCGCCGGCAATACTTTTCACATCGTTTAATTTCGCGCTTATGGCGGCTTATTTCGGCAAGTGCGACAAGAACCGTGTACGCGGTGTGATACTCACCGTGCTTACACTTATCGGATGTGTCGGCACCTCGGTATTTACCGCCTACAATACGGCAAAATATATCGCGCAGTATAGCGCTCGCTCGCTTGCGCCTGTGGATATGCTGTATTCGATCTCCGCAGCTCTCGTTATCGCATCCGTTTTCATAATGCTTGCGATTTTTATGAAGGAAGATACGCTCAAAAAGTATTTTCGTACCGCGTGGAGATGCGCTCTCTCGGCAATTCTCACGTTCGTTATAATTTGGGCATTCAAGCTCGTTTGGGGACGTGTTCGTCCGCGTCAACTCGGTCTTGGCGGCGGTTATTTTGCATATGCGCCGTGGTATCTGCCGCAGGGATTTACGGGATACTTCTCCTTCCCTTCGGGACACACGGCAAACGCGACCGTAATTCTTTCTTTAATCCACTATCTGCGATTTTTGCCGCAGAAATTTAAATGGCTGAAGCCGATCGTAATCGCGCTTCTCGCTGTATGGATAGTGCTTGTCGCATTCTCGCGAGTAGTCGTCGGCGCGCATTTTCTCTCCGACGTGCTGTTCGGCGCGGCGATTACACTCGGTATAGTTTATTTTACAAAGCCTAAGGAACTTTAATTATGTATATTGATTCTACACTTTACACTACCCGCCCGACGGATGAGCGACTTCCAAAGGAAATGCGCTCGTACGATCTTCTCGAGCGCGTCGGCGTTGAATACGTACGCGTCGATCACGAGGCGGCAAATACAATGGAGCAGTGCGCCGAAGCGAAAGCGATTCTCGGCGTGAAGATTTGCAAGAATCTGCTCCTGTGCAATCAGCAGAAAACCAAATTCTATATGCTTATAATGTCGGGAGAAAAGCAGTTTGTCACCAAGGACTTTTCCAAGAAGATCGGCTCGTCGCGTCTTTCGTTTGCGCCGCCCGAATTTATGGAAAAGTTTCTCGACATAACTCCCGGCTCGCTTTCGGTGCTCGGACTTATTAATGACACCGACAAAGAGATAACTCTCTACGTTGACCGCGACGTGATCGCCGACGAATATTTCGGCTGTCACCCGTGCATCAACACGTCAAGCCTTCGCTTCAAAACGAGCGACCTTCTTGAAAAGGTCATTCCCGCAACGGGACACGAAGTGAATTTCGTAGAGCTTGACTGACTAATCTAACGAAAGGATAAACGGTATGGTAACGATATGCGGCGTTGAGCGTGCCTCGCTCGCCGAAAAGCACGGCATAAAGCCCGGCGACATCTTAATATCAATAAACGGAAACAACATACGCGACGTGCTTGATTACCGCTTCCGTCTGTCCGAAAAGAAGGTAGTCCTGAAGCTTCACCGCGGTGCCGAGCTTTTCGATATAACGATAAAAAAGGACGAATACGACGACATCGGGCTTTGCTTTGAAACCTACCTTATGGACAAAAAGCACTCCTGCCGCAACAAGTGCGTATTCTGCTTTATCGATCAGCTTCCGAAGGGAATGCGCGATACGCTTTATTTCAAGGACGATGACTCAAGACTATCCTTCTTAATGGGCAACTACATCACGCTGACCAACCTCACAGACGAGGACGTCGACCGCATCGTAGAGATGAAAACCTCGCCCATCAACATATCAGTACACACTACAAATCCAGAGCTTCGCGTGAAGATGATGAAAAATAAGCGCGCCGGTGAGGTGCTCTCGTATATGCGACGTTTCGCTGACGCGGGAATATCGCTCAACTGTCAGATAGTGCTCTGCAAGGGGCTCAACGACGGCGAGGAGCTTATGCGCTCGATGCGCGACCTGACTGAGCTGTACCCGAGCTTACTCGGTGTTTCGATAGTTCCGGCAGGTATCACCGACCACCGCGACGGTCTATATCCGCTTGAGCCGTTCACATCCGAGGAAACTGCGGCAGTCATAGATGCTGTCGATGCGTTTGCGAGTGAGTGTATGGAAAAATACGGCTCGCGAATGTTCTTCTGCTCCGACGAAATGTACCTCTCGTGCGGTCGCGAAATTCCCGACGAGGACTACTACGAGGGCTATCCGCAGATCGAAAACGGCGTCGGTATGATCCGTTCAATGAAATGCGAGTTCGACGACGAGCTTGACTTTCTCTCGGACTACGATCTAGAAAAAAAGCGTGTGCTTTCCATCGCAACGGGTGAGGCTGCGTACGGATTTATAAAATCACTTGCAGATGAGCTTATGCGCCGTGTACCGACGCTTGACATTAAGGTATACTGCATCAAAAACGACTTTTTCGGCAAAAACATAACCGTTGCAGGACTTATCACCGGCCGCGACCTCGCACTTCAGCTTGAAGGTGAAAATCTCGGTGAGTGTCTGCTTATCCCAAGCGTAATGCTACGCGCCGACGGAGATATGTTTCTCGACTCGGTAACGCTTGAGGACTTATCCGTAAAGCTTGGCGTCGAAATAATCCCCACAGATTCAAACGGTGCCGATTTCATATCGAAAATACTCTACGACTGAAAGGATGATATAAATGTCAAAACCCGTTATAGCTATTGTCGGACGCCCGAACGTCGGCAAGAGTACACTTTTCAATAAGCTCGCAGGCGAGCGTATTTCCATCGTCGAGGACACTCCCGGCGTAACCCGTGACCGCATATACTATGAAATCGAGTGGAGCGGACGCGCGATGATACTCGTCGACACGGGCGGTATCGAGCCGAAGACGGACGATATCATTTTAAAGCAGATGAAAACGCAGGCAGAGATTGCCGTTGAAACAGCAGACGTTATCGTATTTATGGTTGACGTCACCACGGGTCTTACCGCAGCTGACCGCGATATCGCGACAATGCTCATAAAAAGCCAGAAGCCGCTTATCCTCGCTGTAAACAAATGCGACTCCATCGGTAATCCGCCTATGGAATTTTACGAGTTCTACGAGCTTGGCATCGACGGCGAGCCGATACAGCTCTCGAGCGTACACGGCACGGGCTCTGGCGACCTTCTTGACCGCGTGCTTGAGCTTTGCCCCGCAGACGAGGAAAAAGAAGATGACTCCGATCTTATCAAGGTTGCCGTTATCGGTAAGCCTAACGCCGGTAAGAGCTCAATCATAAATAAGATACTCGGCGAGGACCGCCTTATCGTTTCAAATATCCCCGGTACGACTCGCGACGCGGTTGACACGCGTGTTGAAAACGAATACGGCAAGTACACGTTTATCGACACCGCAGGTATCCGCCGTCAGTCGAAGGTTGAGGACAGAATCGAAAAATTCAGCGTGCTTCGTGCGAAAATGGCAGTTGAGCGCGCAAACGTCTGTGTTATTATGGTCGATGCCAACGAGGGTGTTACCGAGCAGGACGAGAAGATCGCGGGTATCGCTCACGAATCCGGCAAGGCTTGCATTATCGTTATAAACAAGTGGGATACGCTTGAAACCGAGGACAAGAACACGGTCGAGTACGACAAGAAGGTCTACAACGCGCTTTCTTATATGCTCTATGCACCAACTCTCTACGTTTCCGCGAAAACGGGACAGCGTGTAGGCAAGCTCTTCGAGCTTATAAACTACGTATACAACCAGAACTGTACTCGTATCTCCACCGGTATGCTTAACGACGTTCTCAACGATGCAACCGCGCGCGTACAGCCGCCGTCCGACAAGGGCAGACACCTGAAGATATACTATATGACACAGATAAGCACCTGCCCTCCCACGTTCGTTATCTTCTGCAACAATGCGGAGCTTTTCCATTACTCCTATCAGCGTTATATCGAAAATCAGCTTCGCGAGGTGTTCGGCTTCCGCGGCACACCTATAAAGCTTATCATACGTCAGAAGGGAGATAAGGACTGATGGAATTTTTAATGGACGTTTACTATAACGGTCTTGTACCGCGCCTGATTGCAGGCGAGGCTGACGAAATATCTCTTTGGATAATCGTTGCCCTATGTGCTGCCGGTGCGCTTGCCGCATATTTCCTTGGCGGACTTAACTTTGCAATAATTATCTCCAAAACCAAGTACAAAGACGATATCCGCCGCTACGGAAGCGGCAACGCCGGTATGACGAATATGCTCCGCACGTACGGCAAATCCGCGGCGGCGCTTACTCTGCTCGGCGATATGGCGAAGGCTGTCGTATCGGTGTTACTCGGTATGATACTCGCAGGCGAGTCTGGCGCGTACATAGCCGGACTGTTCTGCGTTGTAGGTCACTCCTTCCCATGCTATTACGGCTTTAAGGGCGGCAAGGGCATCGTAGTTACCGCAACCACACTCCTTGTGCTTCAGCCCGTCGTATTCCTTATTCTGTTCGCAATATTCGCTCTGCTCGTAGCATCGACGAAATATCTCTCGCTCGGCTCTATAATCGGTATGCTTCTCTACCCTGTGCTTCTCAACCGTATGTATCAGTTCTTAAACGGCAAGCCCGAGGGCGCAGTAGTCGCTATCGTTTCAGTACTCAATACCCTGCTTGTTATCTGGCTGCACCGCGAAAATCTTAAGCGCCTCTGGACCGGTACGGAAAACAAGTTCAGCCTTAAAAAGAAAGATAAGTTCACCAAAGACGAGAAGAAATCTCTCCACGAGGAAGACTAAACTGACTTAAAAGAACCGCAGAAAAGCTCTGCGGCTCTTTTTTTATTTTTTCGGGAACTTTTCTCTATTTTATCCGTCTAATATATTAGCTACCGAAAGGAGGGTGCTTTTATGAAAAAAATTATCGCGCTTTTACTCGCTGTTTTAGCTGTCGCAACACTCGCGTCCTGTGATTGGGGAAGAAATCCGTTTGAACCCGTACGCGCTGAAAAGCCCGTTATCTACCTCTATCCCGAGCACACGACCGACGTTTCTGTGTCGCTCAACTACTCGGGTACGCTCACCTCAACCTACCCCGAATACAATAACAGTTGGAACGTTACCGCAGCGCCTGACGGTACGCTTACTGATGCCTCAGGCCGCGAATACTACTGTCTGTATTGGGAGGGCGAGAGCGATACCGAGTACGACCTTACAAAAGGATTCTGCGTAAAGGGCGAGGACACCGCCGCATTTTTGGAGGACGCCCTCTCGAAGCTCGGTCTTACCGAGCGCGAAGCAAATGAGTTTATAATATACTGGCTGCCGCGTATGGAAGTGAGCGAATATAATCTCATTTCCTTCCAATATGAAGCATACACCGAAAACGCCGAGCTTAAGATAAGTCCCGCGCCCGATACGCTTATACGCGTGTTTATGGCGTGGACAGCACTTGAGGCTCCGATAGAAATTGAACCGCTGGAGTTTTCAGCGCCCGAAAGAGTCGGCTTCACCGCCGTCGAGTGGGGCGGAACAGAGTTAACCGAATAAAAAATAGGCCCGTCAGAGAAAATCTCTGACGGGCCTTCATTTTAATTTTACGCGAGATTTGCGGAGATCTTATCCATCCAAGCAGTAACTGCTGCCTTCTCCTCAGCGCTTGCGCTGCCGCCGAAGAACGGAAGTCCGCCCTTGATGTAAAGAACGTCCTCGATAGCGTTTGAGCCTGCCGACTTAACTGCATCGATAAGAGCCTTTGCGCCCTCTGCGGGACCGTCGATAACAAAAGCAACGTTAGCACTTCTCGCCTTGGTAAGCTCCTTGCAGAACAGTGCGAGAGAGTTCGGAGCATCCTTGCCTACAGTTGCGAGAATAACGACGAGTCGCATATTGTCGCAGGAGTATGCAGGCGGAATGGTATCCATGCAGTTGATCTTGTCAGTAGCATAATTGTTTGTGATAAGCTCGGCAATATTTATAAGCTTTTTCTTTTTGGTCGCATAAAGCACGCGCATTTTCATAATAGTAGTCCTCCGTTTGATTTTTGGTAATTGTGCCGTATTCAAATAGAATTATACCATATATTAGCGCAAAATTGAAGCAGGGTTCCGCAAATTACAGATTTTCGGTTGTTTGCACAATTTGACACAGCTCATTTTGTGCACGTTCACTATCGTGTGCCAGAACGCGAAATTCTCCAAAAGTTACCGCCTCACGTGCCTCAGACGTCACGCCGTCGCTTGAAGCCCATAGCACCCCGTACGGTGTTTGTAGAAAAAATGCATATGCGAAATGTCCTCCGCACCTCGACACACAAATATCCGACAAGGTAAATGCCACTGTGAAAATATCGTTCTCTATGTCAAAGCAGTATCTCGCCGCTCTGATGCTGCGTGTAGACATATCCTCGTCACGGTAAAGCTCCATTCTCACTCCAAGCGCGCAAAATTCGCGCGGCACAAGGCAGGCAATTACAAGCGAGTCACCTATATAAAAGTCGGTGCTCTCACTGCACTCACCGTGATATAAGGAATATTTTTCGTATTTTATTTTCTTGTCTATGAATTTGTAAGTGGTGTATACAAGCATTTTTTCTCCTTTATATCATTTTTCCCTTTTCGATAAAGAACGGCTGCGTTTCATGTCCTGACAGATGCCGCCCGTCGCGTATTACAACATTTTTGTCCGCTATCACCGCATTTAAAAATACATTTTCTCCCGTTACGGTATCCTGAAACAGTATGGAATTCCTGACAATCGTTCCCTTGCCTATCTTAACGCCGCGAAACAGAATAGAGTTTTCTACGGTTCCGTCTATAATACAGCCGTCTGCAACGAGCGAATTTGACACACTCGCGCCATTTGTATACTTGGTAGGCGCAGAGTTGCGCACCTTCGTGTAGACGGGACGGTGCTTGACGGAGAAAAGCTGTTCACGCCCAACGCTGTCACCAAGCAGCTCCATTGAGTGCATATAGTAGTCCTCCATTGAGCTTATCGTAGCAAAATATCCGTCGTATCGGTATATCCGATAGTTGCGTCGGTGCGCGCCGCGCGAGAGAACGTCGCGGTTAAAGCTCGTATAACCGTGCGAGAGAGCATCGAGCACTATAGATTGGAGATACTCTCGGTTGATAACGAGAATATTAAGGTCAACGTCGCGATATCCCGTCACGTTTGTAGGATACGCCATAACGTCGGTAATGCGCCCCGATCCGTCCGAATCGACCACAACGTTGCGCTTACAGTTATCCCTTGTCAAAAGCATTCGCTTGACCGCCATAGTAATGTCCGCGCCATTTTCGATATGGTCGTTTATCATATCGTTAAGGTCGACGTTACATATCACGTCGCAGTCGGAGAGCACAACGTGGTCCGCCGTGAAACGCGAAATGGAATAATTCACGCTTTTTAGAGCCTCAAGGCGCGTGTTGTAGAGCGCATTCTGCGTATTCGAGAACGCCGTGACGTGCGGCGGAAGCATCTTAATCCCACCCGAACGGCGCGCAAGATCCCAATCCTTGCCCGAGCCGATATGATCCATAAGCGACTGATAGTTATAGTGAGTGATAACGCTTATCGAGGCTATTCCCGAGTTTACCATATTCGACAGCGCAAAGTCGATAAGGCGGTATCGGCAGGCATACGGTACGGACGCCATTGTACGTCTGCGTGTAAGCTCTGCTATATTTTTGTCGTGAAGATTTGAAAATATGATACCCTGTACGGACATTATTGCACCTCGCCCCTTTTAGTTATGAAGTTCAAAATATATTCACCGTTCACCATATCACCTGCAGGAATAACAGCGCCGTCAGGTACGCGTACGTCTGCGCCTATAAGCGTTATTGCCTTCCCGCGCTCCTTATCTCCTCCGACCTCGGCACCTGCTCCGACCGTTACGCCTGCATCAACGATGCTGTACCTCACTGCTGCGCCCTCTTTGACGGTGCAGTCGCTCATAATTATCGAGTTGCGTATGTACGCACCTCTCTCGACACGAACACCGCCGAAAAGTATTGAATTTTCTACAAAGCCGTGCACCTCGCACCCCTCTGTAATAATGGAGTTTTTCACAGTTGCATTCTCTCCGATGCGGTGCGGTGCACGTATGAGATTTCTCGAATATATGCGAAGATCCGAGCCGGATAAATTAAGTGCCGGCTCATCCCCAAGCAGGTCCATATTCGCCTGCCAAAGGCTTTCAACCGTGCCGACGTCCTTCCAATATCCGCTGAATTCATAGGCGTAAAGCTTCTCACCTGCCGCAAGCATAGCGGGAATAATGTTTTTACCGAAATCGTTTGAGGACGTGGGATCATTCTCATCCGCCACGAGGTAATGTGAGAGTATTTTCTTATTAAAGATATAGATACCCATTGACGCCTTGGTGCTTTTGGGGCGCTCGGGCTTTTCCTCAAATTCAACTATACGCCCGTCGCTGTCTGTGTTCATTATCCCAAAGCGACTAGCCTCATTTATCGATACGTTTATAACTGCAATTGTGGCAGACGCACCGTTCTTTTTGTGGCAGTCGAGCATCTTGCTGTAATCCATACTGTAAATGTGGTCGCCTGATAAAACAAGCACGTATTCGGGCTCGTAACGGTCGATGAAGTTAAGATTCTGATAAATGGCGTTTGCCGTGCCGCGGTACCAATCCGCAGAATCCTTTCCCTGATACGGCGGTAATACCATAACGCCGCCGTTCATTCGGTCAAGGTCCCACGGCTGTCCGTTGCCGATATACTCGTTGAGCACAAGCGGCTGATACTGTGTCAGAACGCCCACCGTATCAATGCCAGAGTTAATGCAATTGGATAGCGTGAAATCAATAATTCGGTATTTTGCTCCAAACGGCACGGCAGGCTTCGCCGTCTTTTCCGTAAGCGTATAAAGTCTGCTTCCCTGTCCGCCCGCAAGAAGCATCGCAACACATTCTTTTTTTCTATACATAATCTACCTCCTATGAGCCTTTGCCATATGCGAAAACGGCTCGTCCGCGCCGCCCTCCATTCTCTCTATAAATATTCGCCCGTAGTATAAAAAATACCGCGTCCTATAAAACCGCATCGCAAAGCAGTAATTCACTCGTAATTATATCCAAGTATCAAGCAAAAAATTTGCAAAAGGTGCGATTTTATAAAAAAAACAAAAAGCCTCAAACGGCAAATGCCGCCTGAGGCCAAACTTATTTATCTTATTCCATTCCTTTAATAATATTTATTATCGCCGTACCGTATTTCTGCGCCTTGTCCTCACCGATACCGTGTACTCCCATAAGCTCGTACACGTTCCTCGGTTTCACCGACGCAAGAGCACGAAGCGTCATATCCGTAAATATTACGTACGCGGGCACGCCCTTGCGCTCGGCGGTATCGCGTCGGAATTTACGAAGCTTCTCGTAAAGCTCCGTGTCCATACTATCGTCAAGCATAGGCGTATTCTTTCTACCCTTTCTTGAGCTTGAAACGGGTGTGCGGCGCTTTTTAAGTGTAAGGCGCTTGCCTGACGCGACAAACTCATCAAGCTCGCGCGTTATTGACAGCGTAGGGTACTGTCCCGTACTACGCACAAGCATTCCCGATTCTACCATACGTGAGATGACATCGCGTATGACTGACGTGGAAACGCGCTCGAGCATTCCGAAGCTTCTCTCACCGGTAATTCCCATAGCCGCCATTCTGCCGTCATCAATTCCGTGCAGATAGTCAGCGATGAACGCCGCGCCGTACCGCTCTCCCGTCACGTCGACAGCGACGCGAACAGCCCGAACTATATCGGTAACGTCAAACGTTTCAACCTCGCCGCGGCAGGACGTACACTTGCCGCACTTTTCCGCCTTTAAGCTCTCGCCGAAATAGCTTAAAATATATCCGCGAAGGCAATCCGTTGTTCTGCAGTAAGCGATCATTTCTTCGAGCTTTTCGTATTTGCGCTTTTTTACAGTCGCAAGCACCTCGGCATCGAGTCCCTCCTCTGGTGCGGAATTTTCAATGAGAAATTTCGCCGTATGTATGTCCGCATCGGAATAAAGGAGTATACAGTCCGCATCGCTGCCATCACGTCCGGCGCGGCCTGCCTCCTGATAGTACGCCTCCATAGACAGCGGCATATTGTAGTGAATAATAAACTGCACGTCGGGCTTATCTATACCCATACCGAACGCATTGGTCGCGACGATTATCGGCTTTGCATCGCTTATAAACTCGTCCTGATTATGGATACGCTCGCCGTCGGAAAGGCCCGCGTGATAATACGTAACAGGATAGCCTGCATCGTTAAGAGCGGTGTAGACCTTCTCGACATTTTTGCGTGTCATAGCGTAGATAATTCCCGATTTATTTCTGTTTTCGCTTAAATACGAGCGAATGTATTCAAGCTTGGCTGATGTATCCGTAACTCCGAAATAAAGGTTCGGTCGGTCAAATCCCGTCGTTATCTCCCACGGAGCGTTAAGCTTCAGAAGCTCACGTATATCCTCTTTGACCTGCTCGGTAGCGGTTGCTGTGAACGCCGCAATCACGGGACGGCGTGCAAACGATTCCACAAAATCGGCGATGTCCGTATAGCTCGGACGGAAATCGTGTCCCCACTGTGAAACACAGTGCGCCTCGTCAACCGCAACAAGCGAAACCTCCATATCGCGTACAAGCTCAAGAAATCCGTCCGTCATAAGCCGCTCGGGCGCAACGTAAATTATCTTGTAAACACCGGCGCGTACGTTAGCGAGTGCGAGTCCGTACTGCCTTGGCGTCAACGAACTGTTAAGATATGCCGCACGGATACCGTTCTGATTAAGTGCACCGACCTGATCCTTCATAAGAGAGATAAGCGGAGAAATAACGAGTGTTATTCCGGGCATAAGCATCGCCGGGATCTGATAGCATATGGACTTTCCCGCGCCCGTCGGCATAACCGCAAGGACGTCACGGCCTGCCAAAATATTATCGATTATCGGCTCCTGTCCCTCTCGAAACGAGGCATAACCGTAATATTGCTTTAGTATATCGTGCTTGTCGGTCACAAAATCACCGCCCTTCAGATTGCTAAATATATTATACCTCATTTAAGAGAAAAAGTAAACCCTTGAAAATATAAAAGAGGCGATTTCTCGCCCCTTGTTATGTACTCTGCCCGTCTGATTTTTTCATTTCCTTCTCGAGCGCGTATTTGCGGCGTGTCGCATCCCCGCCGCGTATATGACGCTCCGAGCGGTTTGTGTCGAGCACCTTTTGAACCTCGGCGTGCAGCCCGGGATCTATTCTCGCAAGTCGCACAGAAACGTCCTTGTGTACGGTCGATTTGCTTATTCCGAACACGGCGGCGGTATTTCTCACCGTACTTTTTTCTTCTATCAGATACGCCGCAAGCCGTCTAGGCCGCTCATCACTGTCGTAATACAAGTCGCTCACCTCAAAAATAGTTGTTTGCCATACAACTATATGCTTAAGGTCAGCTTTTGATTACTTACAAACAAAAAGCCTGCCGCATTATGCGACAGGCTTAAATGTATGTACTTATTTCTTGAGCGAATCTCTGATCTCGCGAATGTTTGCGTAGAACTCGTCGAGAGCTGCCTTCTCTGCAGCAGCCTTTGCCTCTGCAGCTGCAGCTTCTTCAGCAGCCTTTGCATCAGCAATAGCCTTATCCTCAGCAGCCTTTGCCTCTGCTGCGGCGATCTGCTTTGCGTTCATCTTGCGCTCCATCTTCTTTATAAAGCGTACTGCAACAAATACAGAAAGCGCGATGATGAAGAAGTCGATGATGGTCTGGAGCCAAGCACCGTATGTTACTGCTACCTCGGCAACCTCGGCAATTCCCGCAGCCTCATCAGCTACAACGGCCTCAACGATAACCCACTTAAGCTCATCAAGAGCAACACCGTTGGTTAAAAGTGCAACGATTGGGTTGATAATGTTGTTAACGAGGCCGGATACGATAGCATTGAACGCACCGCCGACAACAACACCGACTGCCATGTCGATGACATTGCCCTTAAGGGCGAACTTCTTGAAATCTTCAATAAATTTTTTCATAAGAACAGATCCTTTCGCTTATTTACTTGCAACCATTATAACAGATAATGGTCTGCCTGACAACCGGAAAAACGACAAAAATCCCGCCGTTTTTTCGACGGCGGGAGCAGTTTATCCGATGAGAGCTCAGGAGATCATCTTCATGATATCTGCAAGGTCACTGCCATAGGCAGCAGCTTCGGCCAAAAGTCCGTCCACAACACCGCGGACGATCTCGGTGATGACCGCGCCCGCAGCACTGACGGCGATCAGCACAAAACAAACCAGCATGCTGAGAAAATCATAGCGCATCTTTTCGCCT
>JAZQZL010000009.1:0-5033 GCA_045634005.1 Candidatus Flemingiibacterium sp.
TATCACATCGACGATGACGGTGTAATCACAATTACCGCAACCTCGATGTCCGCATTTGCTATCGTAAGAGATAGCTGCCCTGCACCCGAGTGCGACCACGACTCGCCTCAGACCGGCGTTGCTCCTTACTTTATGCCTGCAATAGTTGGTATTCTTGTTTTCGGCTCGCTGGCTACTCTTTGTGCTCTTAAGATAAGAAAAGCATCTGTATAAAGAAAACGCGTTTCTGACAAAATGTCAGAAACGCTTTTAGCTTTTTATTAGATTTTCAAAAGCTCTCGGGCTTCTTCTTGCTTTTTGGCGTAGGTTTCCTCGTCGACTTTGCCGTTCATCATAAGCCAGTCGCCAAAGTCCATATCGGACACGGTTCCTTCGCGTACAGTGTCGCTTCGCTTTAATACCTTGCCGACTGTCTGGAGTATGATCTTAACGTCACCGATAAAGGTGATTTTTTTTATGTATTCAAGATCATATTCAAACTTTTGCTCCCACGTGATGCTGTTTCTGCCGTTGACCTGTGCAAGACCGGTAAGACCGGGGCGCACGTCGTGGCGGCGGCGCTGCTCGTCGCTCATAAACGTCATATCGCGTACGAGCTGCGGTCTGGGACCGACTATCGAAAGGTCGCCGCACAGTATATTTATGAGCGAGGGAAGCTCATCAAGTGAGGTGGAGCGGATAAACTTACCGTATTTGCCAAGACGCAAATTATCGGGTAAAAGCTCACCGTTTTCGTCTTTTGCATTGCTCATAGTGCGGAATTTCATAAGCCTAAATATCTTTTCTGCGCCGTTCTTATCCTTTTTGCCGGGACGCGGCTGAACGAAAAAGGGATTGCCGCGCATTGCTATCGCGCCGACTATTATGAGCACGAGCAAAATCGGAGAGAGAACGATGAGCGCAAAGAGCGACAGTGAAAAATCCATTAATCTTTTAAAGAAATTTGCGTACATTTACCTAACCTCAAAATGTATTATTTAAAGCAGCTTCGTACGATCTCGATAATCTGGTCCTGCTCGTCTGCCGTCATCTTGTTGTCGCTCGGCAGGCAAAGTCCGCGCTCGAATATATCAGCGCCGACGTCAATATCGCCGCACTTTACAAACGCGTTGTTCTTATAAAGCGGCTGCATATGCATGGGCTTCCAGATCGGACGTCCCTCGGCGTTGTACTTCGCGAGCGTATCGAGAATTTCGGTAGGGCAGGACTTGCCGGATTCCTTTACAAAGGTCGCCTCGCTGTCAGTGCGCATCTGCTTACACATCGCGTCCTTGTCGATTATCATACAGGAAAGCCAGAAGTTAGGCTGCATAATGCTTGCATCGTACGGATTCATCGAAACGGGCAGACCTGCAAATCCCGCCTTGTAGCGCTCGTAGATTGCCTTCTTTGCTGTTATATGCTCGTTAAGATGTGGGAGCTGACCGCGTGCAACGCCTGCAATAACGTTGCTCATACGGTAGTTGTAGCCGATTTCGGTATGCTGATACCACGGTGCCGCGTCACGGCTCTGCGTGGACCATTTACGCGCCTTATCAGCCGCTTCCTTACTGTCGGTAAGGAGCATACCGCCCGACGAGCCGGTGATTATTTTATTGCCGTTGAAGGATATAGCGTTGAAGTTGCCGAACTTTCCGCAAGGAATACCCTTGTAGAACGCGCCGAGAGATTCAGCGGCATCTTCGATAAGTATAGCGTTGTGACGCTTGCAAACCTCGAGTATTTCGTCCATTTTCGCAGGGGTGCCGTAGAGATCAGCCATAACGACCACCTTGGCTTCGGGATAAAGCGAAAATGCCTTTTCAAGCGACTCGGGACACATATTCCAAGTGTCGTATTCGGTGTCGATGAAGACAGCCTCACCGCCCTCGTAGAGCACGGGATTAAGTGTTGCGGCAAAAGTCATATCAGAGCAGAGCACCTTGTCGCCGCGGCCGACGCCTGCGAGCTTTATCGCGAGGTGAAGGGCAGACGTACCCGATGCGAGAGCAACAGCGTAGTCGCATTTCACAATGTCGCATATCGAGCGCTCAAGCTCATTTATGTTTTCACCAACCGTAGACATCCAGTTGGTTTCATATGCCTCGGTTACATACTTAAGCTCCTCGCCGTGCATTGTGGGAGATGATAAGTATATCTTTTTCTCAAACGGCTTCATAAAAATTTATCCAATCACTTTCTTTGAAATATTGTATGTGGAAAGATTACATTTTGTTCTGCTGTGCGTATACGGCAATGCCTTCTTCAACGTCGCCCTCATAGATTATTTTGCCTTTTGCGAGTACTACGCATCGGTCGCAAAGATTACGTATCGTATCCATATTATGCGATACGTAGATAACAGTTCTGCCCTCGACCGCTGCCGCAGAGTGCATACGCTCAAGGCACTTTTTCTGGAATGCCATATCGCCGACTGCGAGAACCTCATCCATTATCATGATTTCGCTGTCGAGGTGTGCCGCAATGGAGAATGCAAGCTTTACGTACATACCCGAGGAGTAGCGCTTTACAGGTGTGTCCACAAACTCGCGCACCTCGGAAAACTCAATTATGTCCTCGATCTTCGCATCGATTTCCGATTTTGTCATACCGAGTATCGCGCCGTTTAAATAGATATTTTCACGTCCGGTCATCTCGGTATTGAAGCCTGTTCCGACCTCAAGCATAGACGTGATACGTCCGTATATATCGATAGTTCCTTCAGTGGGACCGGTAATACGTGAGAGAATCTTGAGAAGAGTCGATTTTCCCGCGCCGTTACCGCCGATGAGGCCGATTACTTCGCCCTTTTTTACCGTCAAATCGATGCCGTCAAGTGCCATAAAGGTCTTGGCATCACGACCGATTTTTGTGTTGGGGTCCTCTTTTTTTCTTATTCTTGCCCACCGGCTTTGCCAGTCGGATTTGAGTGTCGTGATGTTGATCTGTCCGAGGCGGTACTGCTTTTTAAGCCCTGTTATTTGTATAGCTATTTCTTCACTCATAAGCTCACCTCGCTTTATATCGTATCCATAAACGTTTTTTCAACTCGGTTGAATACGATGACACCGAGTATCAGAGCAACAAGTGTGAATGCGATAGAGGGCACCCAATAGATAACATTAAATTCACCTATGCCAAGGAACGTCCATCTGAACGTTTCGACTGCGCAAGTTACGGGATTGAGCATAACGAGCAGGTAATACTTGCTGTCTGCAAGCGTTGATGCAGGATATACGATAGGGGTTATATACATCCAAAGCTGTACGCCGTAGGTTACGAGCATCGCAAGGTCGCGGTATTTTGTCGTAAGTCCCGAGATCATAATACCAAGTCCCATTCCGAGCATACCAAGGTAGAGAAGGATAGCGGGAAGCAGGAGTATGCCGATATAGTTAGGTGTGATCTCACCGATGCCGATGTAGTATGCCCATATCAGCAAGAACAGTAAAAACTGAACTGCGAAGTTTATCGCAGACGAGAATACCGTGGATATCGGGCTTACAAGCCTTGGAAAATAAACCTTACCGAATATTCGCGCATTTGACGTGAACGTCGTGGAGGTTTTGGTAAGACACGCCGAGAAAAATCCCCATAGTGCCGTGCCACCGAGATAGAAGAGAAGCCTTGGCGCTCCGTCTGTAGAGATATTTGCGATACCTCCAAATACGACCGAATAGATAAGCGTGGTCATAAGCGGCTGGAGGAGTATCCACGCCGGACCGAGAACCGTTTGCTTATATATGAGAATAAAATTACGCTTGGTGAAAAGCATAATAAGATCGCGGTAGCGCCAAAGCTCGCGTAGCTTTATGTCAAACCAAGAGCGCTTTGCATCTATATGCGTATGATATTTTTTTGCGGTGCGATCCATAAATCCGCCTCCTTTGCCGCACCCTGCGACTTAATATTTTCTCCAGACCATCTTGTTTACGACTCCGGTGTAGGACTGAATTATCTTAACGACCTTTGTCGAAACGTTTTCTTCAACGTAATCGGGAACGGGTATGCCAAAGTCGCCGTTCTCACACATCGCTACAGCGCTTTCAAGCGCCTGAAGAAGACTACCCTCATCGATGCCTGCAAGAGTAAAGCATGCCTTGTCAAGCGCCTCAGGGCGCTCTGTGGAGGTTCTGATGCATACAGCGGGGAAGGGATTTCCTATGCTTGTGTAGAACGAGCTCTCTTCGGGAAGCGTACCGCTGTCGGAAACGACGGCGAATGCGTTCATCTGGAGCGCGTTGTAATCGTGGAAGCCGAGCGGCTCGTGCATCATAACGCGGCTGTCAAGTGTGAATCCACTTGCCTCAAGGCGCTTCTTTGAGCGCGGGTGGCAGGAGTAGAGTATCGGCATATCGTATTTTTCTGCCATCTTGTTGATAGCGGTGAAAAGACTTGTGAAATTCTTTTCGGTGTCTATATTTTCCTCGCGGTGAGCGGAGAGAAGAATATACTTCTTTTTCTCAAGACCGAGGCGCGAAAGAACGTCGCTTGCCATTATATCGTCAAGGTTCGCGTGAAGTACCTCTGCCATAGGCGATCCTGTGACGTAGGTGCGCTCCTTAGGCAGACCGCATTCGTGCAGATAGCGGCGCGCGTGCTCGGAGTATGCGAGGTTAACGTCGGAGATTATATCAACGATACGGCGATTGGTTTCTTCAGGCAGACATTCGTCCTTGCAGCGATTGCCGGCTTCCATATGGAATATTGGAATATGCAGTCTTTTCGCGGAGATCGCGGAAAGGCAGGAATTGGTGTCGCCGAGAATCAAAAGCGCATCAGGCTGTACCTCGGTCATAAGCTTGTACGACTTTGCAATAATATTTCCAATGGTCTCCCCAAGGTCACTACCTACTGCTTCCAGATAATAGTCGGGGGCTCTCAATTCCAGCTCCTCAAAAAATATCTGATTCAAGGTGTAATCATAATTCTGGCCTGTGTGAACAAGAATCTGCTCGAAATATTTGTCGCATCTTTTAATAACCTCGGAAAGACGGATTATCTCCGGTCTGGTGCCGATAATTGTCATAAGTTTTAATTTTTTAGTCTCTGCC
>JAZQZL010000010.1:0-18152 GCA_045634005.1 Candidatus Flemingiibacterium sp.
GCGTCGTAGAGAGTGATGTTCTTAAGACCGAGGATCTCACCGCGAAGGAGTATCGGGCGATAGGTCTGCTCGGAGATGTCGGACCAGCCGGCAATCGGGAGCTCAAGAGTATCGCCGAAACCAAGGTTTCCTCCTTCCTCGGAATTTGCAAACACACTGATAGGAACCAAAGTAAGTACCATACAGAATGTAAGCAGAAGTGCTAAAAATTTCTTTTGCATTACTTTTTCCTCCTAAAAAAGATTTTGCTTTTACGCAAGCCGAAAAGAAAAGTTGCCGTTTAAAAAGATTAACGGCGGCCTTCTGCCCAAAAAGCGGACTATATTTTCAGCCGTGCGCAAAAAATATCCAAAAAGATACAGTACTATTATATCATCTTTGACAAAGCCGTGTCAAGAAAAAAGCGTACGAAAAAACACTTTCTAACAATGTGACAATTGGGCGCATATTTTTTATTGCAAAATAACCAAAATCGCAGACAAAAAACTCCATATTCGCAAAAGAAACCTCCATTCCTGGCAAAAAAAGGGTTACATTTATTGATATACACGGGTATACACGCGCGTTTTAAATAATGTTAACTTCAAAACCAAATTCACAAAAACGGCCGTACTTTCGTACAGCCGTCTTGTAAGCAAAATTTAGTTTTACACGCAGGCATAGCGCTTGGCTATTTCTATAACAAGCGCGGTACATTTTTCCATATCCTCGACCGAGGCAAACTCCATCTTTCCGTGGTGGTTGTGCGAGCCCGTTCCAAGGTTCGGGCACGGAAGCCCCATAAACGAAAGTCTGCTTCCGTCCGTACCGCCGCGTACGGGATGGCTGACCGGCTCTCCACCGAGTGCGCGAACAGCGTCGTATGCGGTGTCGATAAGGTGGCGCTCTGGAAGGACCTTTTCCTTCATATTGCGGTAGCTTTCCCTGATATCGACCTTCACACAGCCCTCGCCGTATTTACGGTTAAGCTCGTCTGCAACGCGACGAGCGTACTCGCAGCGGTACTGCATCTTGTCCATATCGTGGTCGCGGATTATAAATGCAAGGCGAGCATGCTCTACCGAGCCCTCCATACCTGTCAGGTGATAAAAGCCCTCGTAGCCCGAGGTGTGCTCGGGGCGTTCGAGTGCGGGCAGAGCCGCCATATACTCGTGTGCAACGACAGATGCGTTGATAAGCTTGTTTTTCGCTTCACCGGGATGTATGCTCTTGCCCTCTATCTCGACCTTGAGTGCCGACGCGTTGAAGGTTTCGTACTCGACCTCTCCGAAGAACGCGCCGTCGACGGTATACGCCCATTTTGCACCGAAGCCCTCGACGTCGAAAAGATCCGCGCCGCGTCCGATCTCCTCGTCGGGAGTGAATCCAATGCGTATCTTTCCGTGTGGTATCGAGGTGTCTGCGAGCAGCCTCTCACACGCAGTGATGATTTCCGCAACGCCCGCCTTATCGTCCGCGCCGAGGAGTGTAGTTCCGTCGGTTACAACAAGCGTTTTATCTATATAATGTCCGAGCACTGGAAATTCCTCTTCGCGCATAATTACACCGAGCTCTTCGTTCAGTACGATATCTCCGCCGTGATATTCGACAAGGCGCGGCTTTACGCCCTTATCCTCGACTTCAGGCGAAACGTCCATATGCGCGATGAAGCCGATAACGGGTGCGTTTTCGCATCCCTCACTCGCGGGAACAGTTGCGAAAAGGTATCCGTTTTCGTCAAGCTCAACATCGGAAAGTCCAAGCTCAATAAGCTCGCGCTCCAGCACCTTCGCAAACTCCATCTGAGACGGTGTCGACGGGCAGCATTCGTTTTCCTCGCACGACGCTGTGCCGTACGCGGCATATTTCATAAGTCTTTCATATGCTTTCATTTTGTTTTTTCTCCTTTAGCTATAGTATGGGAGTTACTCGGCTTTTTGAAAGAAAAGCGACCGCAATCCCCTCATCAAACTATTCTGTTAAGCCCAACGCCCGTGCCTACAAAATTCTCCAGCGATGCATCTATCACAGAGAGTAAGCGCTCGCGAGATGCCTTGCTTGCCCACGCGATGTGGGGGGTGATAATGCAATTTTTCGCGGTAAGAAGCGGGTTTTCGGGGAGCGCCGGCTCGTTTGCAAGCACGTCAAGCGCCGCCGATGCGAGCTTGCC
This sequence comes from Candidatus Flemingiibacterium sp., assembly GCA_045634005.1. Lineage (GTDB taxonomy): Bacteria > Bacillota > Clostridia > Oscillospirales > CAG-272 > Flemingiibacterium. The sequence goes on from JAZQZL010000010.1 coordinate 2,150, forward strand.
CGAATTAAGCGCGTCCGCAACGTCACGCTCGTTGAGTACCGCACCGCGCGAGGTGTTGATAAGGCGTGCGCCGTCGCGCATTTTTGCGATGAACGCCGCGTCGACAAGTCCGCGTGTAGCATCGTTTAAGGGACAGTGGAGAGATACCGCATCGGACTCGGCAAGAAGCACGTCGAGCGGCACGTATTTAACGATATCCGTGTCCTCGTGAGCGTGTGCCGTGTGCGCGAGGACGCGCATACCAAGCGCGCTTGCAACCTCTGCCACACGCATACCGATGTTGCCGCAGCCGACGAGTCCGAGCGTCAGTCCTTCGAGCTCGGTGAACATCACGCGGTGATATTCGTAGCCGGGAATACCCGTCCACATTTTGTCCTTTACTATTCCCTGCATTCCGCCAAGGTCGGCGAAAAGCGTTAAGAGGAACTGCACCGTAAGCTGTGCCACGGATGCGGTCGAGTACGCGGGGATGTTAACCACAGCGACGCCGCGTGCACGGCACGCCTCGATGTCGATCATATCAAAGCCCGTACCCAGCGCGGACACGTATTTAACGGTCGGGCACTTATCGAGCAGCTCTGCCGTCACCTTGCAGCGGTTGGTATAAACGGCGGTTGCACCGACGCATTTTTCGGCACATTCGGAGTCGGGAGTCTTGTCAAAAACCTCGACCTCGCCGTACTTTTCAAGAAAATCCCAAGACAGGTCGCCCGGGTTAACGGCAAAGCCGTCGAGCACTACTATTTTCATAATAAGCCTCCAAAAAATAAGTTATATCGGTATTATACCACATTTGCGCCGACAAATCAAGCACAATCTGCAAGACGGCGCATATTTCTGCCGCACGCCCCTCTAACGGTCACCGCGCCGCGCGAATATACTACATCGGAGGTGTAATTATGTCATACTTATACGAGCTTGCGCCGGGAGAAACGGCGCTTGTTCTCAATATAGAAAAAAGCAACATCGGGCGGCGACTGTCAGAGCTCGGGATCGTCGTCGGGACGCGAGTGTCCTGCATCGCCCGTGCCGCACTCTGCGGACCGTCAGCGTATCTTGTACGCGGCGGCGTGGTGGCACTCCGACGCGAAAGCGCTCGCGCCGTTCAAATAGAGCGCACGTCAGGCGGTGAGTTATGGGACTGACACGCAGCTCCTCACACGAGGGTGAGCGTGCGGCAAGGCGACTCAACTGCACCTGCGCGCTCGCAGGCACCCCCAACGTCGGAAAAAGCTCGCTTTTCAACGCGCTCACGGGGCTTGACCAGCACACGGGCAACTGGACGGGTAAGACCGTCGAGCTCGCCGTCGGCAACTCTGTACGCGAGGATATAACCTTCGTCGACCTGCCCGGTACGTACTCGCTTCGCGCGCACTCGCCCGAGGAGGAGGTCGCACGCGAATTCATACTGCGCGGCGACACGGACGTTACTGCAGTTGTGCTCGACGCGACGAACGTCGAACGAGGGCTGCCGCTCGCACTTCAGATAATCGAGCTTACACCGCGCGTTGTTGTGTGCGTAAACCTCGCGGACGAGGCAAAGCGTCGCTATATTAAAGTCGACACCGACAAGCTGTCGGATATCCTCGGAGTGCCCGTCGTGGAAACGAGCGCGAGGGGCGGCGAGGGGCTTCGTGAGCTTTGCAAGGCGGTGCGCGACGTGGCGAAAAGTCCGCCCGAGGCTGCGCCCGTACCGCTCAAATATCCACCCGAGATCGAATCCGAGCTTACCTCGCTCACGTCGGGCGGACGTACGCGCGGCGAAATTATCGACGGCTGGCTTGGCGAAGCAGACGAAAATCGCGAACGCGTGCTCCTCTCGCGCCCGATAATACTCGCTGAGGCTATCGCCTGCGAGGTCGTAACGGGCAAATGCGGCTACTCGGAGCGTGAATATAGGCTCGACCGAATAGTGACACACCCCATTCTCTCGATACCGATAATGCTATTGCTCCTCGCCGCCATTTTCTACCTCACGATAGTCGGCTCTAACTATCCGTCCGCGCTTCTTGGCGGGATTTTCGACAAGGTTGAGGCGTGGATATACTCGCACGCGGGCTTTTTGCCCTCGGCAGCGCGTGATGCGCTCGTGCTCGGTATGCTTCGCACCCTGTTTCGTGTGGTTTCGGTGATGCTTCCTCCAATGGCGATATTCTTCCCTCTTTTCACGCTAGCCGAGGACTTCGGTCTGCTCGGACGCATTGCCTTCAACCTCGACGGAGCGTTTATGCGCGCTAAAACGTGCGGCAAGCAGGCGCTTACAATGTGTATGGGGCTTGGCTGCAACTCCGTAGGCGTTATCGGCTGCCGCATTATCGACTCGCCGCGCGAGCGCCTTATCGCTATCTTGACCAACAGCTTTATGCCCTGTAACGGACGCTTTCCGATACTAATCGCGATGTCCGCGCTTGTTGGCGCAGGTGCGCTCGGCGGCGCGCTCGGCGCGGCGGTAATGCTCGGCGCGGTGCTGCTTTCCGTGCTCGTAACTCTCGCCGTATCGCGCGCACTCTCGGCAACTATCCTTCGTGGCAAGCCGTCCTCGTTTACGCTTGAGCTGCCGTCCTACCGTATGCCGAAGATAGGCTCCGTTATCGTACGCTCGGTCTTTGACCGCACGCTGTTCGTGCTCGGACGTGCGGCAGTGGTAGCCGCCCCCGCGGGGCTTATTATATGGCTCTTTGCAAACGTACACGTCGGTGGTGCTTCCCTTCTCGCGCACGCCGCATCGGCGCTTGACAGCATAGGTACGCTCGTCGGCCTCGACGGCACGGTGCTATGCGCGTTTATCCTCGGCTTTCCCGCAAACGAAATAGTTCTGCCGCTCATCGTAATGGGCTACTCACAGACGGGTGTGCTCGGCACAGACGCGGGCATCGCCGCTATCCTTGCCGCCAACGGATGGGGCACGCTACAGTATATCAATATGATAATTCTCACGCTGTTTCATTTCCCCTGCTCCACGACCGTGCTGACGGTAAAAAAGGAAACGGGAAGCATATTTTACACCGCACTCGCCGTGGTGTTACCGATGGCTGTCGGTATGCTTCTTTGTATGCTGACGACGCTTGCGTATACGCTTTACCGTTGACAATTTCGCGGTTTTGTTATACAATAGACGTATAACGAAAGCGGAGGTGCGCTATGGCAATATTCGAAGAAAAGGCGGCGTTTGACAAATGCCTGCAAGCGGCACTTATATCCGAGCGTCGGCGCGAGGGTATCGGCACGCTCGGAGAGCGCACGCTTCATCTGATACTCAAAAGCTTCCTCGAGCCCGACACCGCCTGCCATGAGGTGAAAATCGGGCGTTACGTCGCGGACGTCTGCCGCGGCGGCGAAATAATCGAGATACAAACGCGAGCCTTCGCCACACTTGTGCCGAAGCTGCGCGCGTACCGTCCCGATTACAAGGTAACTGTCGTCTACCCGATTGCAAACGTAAAATACATCTCGTGGATAGACCCCGAAACGGGTGAGATGTCGGAGCGGCACAAATCGCCAAAGCGCGGAAAGCCGTGGGACGTACTCTTTGAGCTTTACGCCCTGCGCGAGCTTCTTCCGTTTGAGGGCGTGCGCCTTATGCTCGTGTTTATGAATATGGATGAATTCAAGCTTCTGACAGGCAAGAGCCGCGACAAAAAAACGCTCGGCGCATCACGCTTCGAGCGTGTTCCGACCGAGCTTTGCGATATTATGATTCTTGAAAAGCCGTCGGACTACGCCGCGCTTTTGCCGCCAACGCTCGGCGACACGTTCACCGCCGCAGAGTTTGGAAAGGCGGCGAAAATGACACCGCGCACCGCGTGGAAAGCCATTCAGGCGCTGAAGGCGCTCGGTATCATAGAGCATACCGAAACAGTCGGCAAAGCCTACGTTTACGAAACAACAAAATAAAAAAAGCAGCACCCAAGCAGTATTTTGCCGCTTGGGTGCTGTCGCGTTTAGAATGCTTCGCTTAATATTTATATTTGCAGAACGGGCACTTGGGATAATCAAAATCGTGCTGCTTGCCGCACTTCGGGCACTGCTTTTGCGGCAGCCCCTCCTCCGTTGCATCAGCCAAAAAGAACTCAAGCTTTCCGCATTCGGGACAGCTGTATATATCGACCTCCATCGCGCCTGCAAGCAGGTTCGGAAGGTCACCAAGCACCCAGCCCGTCTGTCCGAGCTGTAATTTTTCACGCTTTACGTGATTCATCGCCTGTCCACACCGCAGGCAAAGCATATCCTTTTTCACGGTGATTTTATCCCCCTTTGAAATTTCTTTATTTACGCCTTTTCTCTGAACTGTCCCGAATGTAGCTTTGAGTACATACCGCCTGCCGCAACAAGCTCGTCGTGTGTACCGCGCTCGATTATCTCGCCGCCCGAAATAACCGCGATCTCGTCGGCGTTCTTGATAGTCGAAAGTCTGTGCGCCACGACTATCGTCGTACGTCCGAAGCAAAGCTCGTCAAGTGCCTCCTGGATCATTATCTCGGTCGTATTATCAAGCGCACTCGTCGCCTCGTCGAGAATGAGGATAGCGGGATTTTTAAGGAATACGCGCGCTATCGAAAGGCGCTGCTTCTGTCCGCCCGACAGGCGCACTCCGCGCTCGCCGATCTCGGTTTCGTAACCGTTTTCGAGAGTCATTATCCAGTCGTGGATGTTCGCGCGCTTTGCCGCTTCGATGACCTCCTCCTCGGTAGCGTCAAGACGTCCGTAGAGGATATTCTCGCGTATGGATGCGTTAAAGAGGTAGATGTCCTGCTGAACGATACCGATATTGCGGCGAAGGGATTCGTTCTTTATCTTGTGTATCTCCACGCCGTCGATATAGATCTCGCCCTTTTCGACGTTGTAAAAATGCGGTATAAGGTGGCAGATCGTAGTCTTGCCGCCGCCCGACGGTCCGACAAGTGCGAAGGCCTTGCCCTTTTCGATGGTCACGCTGACGTTCTTGAGAACGTCGTTCTCGCCGTCGTAAGCGTAAGTAACGTTTTTAAATTCGATCTTACCCTCTGCTCTGCCAATATCGATCGCATCGGGTGCATCACTTTCGGGCTCGGCATCGATTATCTCAAGAAATCTCTCAAAGCCCGTAACACCGCTCTGATACTGCTCCATAAAGTTGATAAGCGTCATAACGGGTGTGATGAACACGCCGACGGACACCATAAAAGTAGTGTAGTCGCCAAGCTCGATCTTGCCCGCGTAGAGGAAAAGACCGCCTGCAATAAGCACGATAACGTTGAAAACGTCGGTGATAAACGAGGTGGACGAGTGGAACTGTCCCATCGCCTTGTACGCCTTACGTCGCGCCTCTACGAACTGAACGTTACCCTGCTCAAACTTCTCCTGCTCGCGCTCGGCGTTGGTGAACGCCTTCGTTACACGAATACCCGAGATGGAGCTCTCAAGCGAGGCGTTTATCTGCGCCACTGCCTGACGGCTTTCCTTGAACGCCGCTCTCATCTTCACGCGAAGCATCGAGGATATAGCGATAAGGAACGGTACTGCAACGAATATGATAAGCGTAAGCCAGATGTTGATGGTCGAGAGGTAAATAAACGCGGTAACAACGGATACGCTCGAGATAAGTATATTCTCGGGACCGTGGTGAGCAAGCTCGCTTATGTCCATAAGGTCGTTGGTCATACGCGACATGATCTTACCTGTTTCCTGATTGTCATAGTAGCTGTACGGGAGCTTTTCGAGATGGCGGAACATATCCGAGCGCATCTCTGCCTGCATTCGCACACCCATTACGTGACCGTAGTACTGAATGGAATAGTTAAGCAGCATACGGACGACGTAAAGAAGCAAAAGTCCGAGTCCGAAGATCACTATCAGTCGGTAATTCTTGTTTGGTATAAGGTCGTTGAGCATAGTGCGCGTTATCATCGGGTAAAGTATACCGATAAGCGCGACCACGAGAGATGCCAGCATATCGAGCGTGAATATACGCATATGCGGCTTATAGTACGCGAAAAATCTTTTTAACATTCTGTCGTTCCTCATTTATTGTTTTACAACCAATATTATATATCACCCGGCGGTTTTACCGCAAGTGCGGCTCCCGTATTGTTACATATTGTTTACAATATTGACCTCGCGCGTTTCGCGCTCGGGGAGAACGAAAAGGGGAACTTTGCGTGCGCGACGGTGCGCGATTCCACGGCCATCAGCGGCATAGCGCTTCGCGCTATGCCGCAAGGCGCGCAGCGAAGCGTCCGCGCAACCCTCGAAATGCGCCAATTTCCATTTCCGTTAGGAAATTGGCGCCGCTAAATAAGCACTCTGTGGTACGAAATCGACCTCGAATGAATCACAACGACCAACGGGCGAGGACGGACGTCCCACGGGCGAGTAGCCGTGTGAGAGGGGGTACAAGGGGGAGAGAGATTTGGCGATTGAATACCTCTCTCCCCCTTGCGTTCTCCCCGAGCACGAAGCGCGTGGGCAAAGCGAGCGGCACGCGCTCGTAGGCGTACCGTCGTGTGCGCCGTCCCCTACGGAAGGCGATAGCGCGCGATGTAGCCCCCTCTTGACATTTCCCCAAAATATGTTAAACTATATAATGGATAGATATTGTGCAACCGCACCACCGAAAGGATACCACTATGCTTGTAACCGATAAAGACTCCCTTTCACAACTGAAAAAGCTCAATAAGCTCGCGCTGACTGCGGCACAGGACGAGGATACGCTCACCTTCTTCGCCGCAAAAAACGCCGAGCTTGAAAAAATGGCAGCGCTCGATACCGAGTGCGTTGAAGCGATGATTCGCGTTATGCCGATTTCTGCCGTCCTGCGCGAGGATAAGGCAACCGCACACTTCACGCGTGACGAGCTTCAGGCATCCGCACCCGATGTCCGCGGCGGCTACTTAAAAGTACCCCGTTTGCTTGAATGATGAGGGGTGCGAAATGAAGCTGTATATATCGAAAAACAAAACCGTCGGCGCAAGTCCCGTCGTGCTCGACGATATGATACTCACCGCCGACGGCACTGCCGCAGGCTCAAAAATGCTCAACAATTACAAAAGCCCATTCGACGCGACGCTCACAAAGAGCCTAAGCGCTGCGGGCTACTCCGTCGCAGGCAAAGCGAACGTCGGAGAGTTCGGCATAGACCTCCTCGGCGAAACGTCGTATTTCGGCGCAGTCACCGACAAAAGCGGAAATCTTTGCCTTGCATCTGCCGAAATCGTCAGATCGGGCGAAGCGGTTGCCGCCGTAGGACTCGACGTAAACGGCGCACAGCGACGCGCAGCGGCGCTTGCAGGTCTTGTTTATATGAAGCCGACCTACGGCACAGTTTCGCGCTTTGGCACGGTTTCCGTGGCAGCTTCGGGCGAATGTATCGGCGTTATGGCAAAGAACGTTTCCGAATGCAAGGCTGCGCTCGCGGCTGTCGTCGGTCACGATGCGGCGGACGGCACTTCCCTCTCTGAAGAAGCGTGTGATCGCGTTAAGAACGGAGCCGTACGCCTAAAAAAAGCGGCAATCATCAAAAATTTCACCGCGAACGTTGATGACGGCACCGCCACAAGGACAGAGGCGGCACGGGCTGCGCTCACGGCTGAAGGCATCACCGTCGATGAGATCGACTGTGACGTGCTCACGCACGCAAAAACCGCGTGGGGCGTGCTTATGTGCGCCGAGCTTTGCAGTAATCTTTCGCGCTACGACGGCGTAAAATACGGCCACCGAAGCGAAAATTACACCACGCTCGACGAGCTTTACACAAACAGCCGTACCGAGGCGTTTGGCGAGCTTGTAAAGACCGCCATCCTCTACGGCTCAGCGGTCCTCTCCGAGGGCAACTATATCCAAGTTTACGACAAAGCGCTTCGCGTACGCAGAGTTATCACCGAAGCGCTCGCAAGGCTTCACCGCGAGTACGACGTGCTTATAATTCCCGCGTGCTCAAAAAGCGCGTACACCTTGGACAATGTCGCCGCAAGCAAGCAGCTCCCGTTTGACGAAGCGCTCTATACCGCGCCGGCATCAATCTCGGGCGTCCCCGCGGCGGTCGCCGGCGGCATTCAGCTAATCGGCGCACCGTTTTCCGAAAACACGCTCTTCGAAGCGGCAAAGATCATCACGGGAGAGACTGAATAAATGAGATACGAAACCCTTATCGGTCTTGAGGTTCATATCGAGCTTGCAACCGAATCGAAAATATTCTGCTCCTGTAAGGCGAAATTCGGCGGTGAACCAAACACACACGTTTGCCCTGCCTGCTCGGGTATGCCCGGAACGCTTCCAATTCTCAACCGCCGCGCGATCGAGCTCGGTATGACGGCAGGTATGATGCTCGGCTGTGAGATAAGCGGCACCACCGCCTTTGACAGAAAAAGCTACTATTACCCCGACCTTCCAAGCTCGTATCAGACGACACAGCACTTTGCGCCCATAGCCGTAAACGGCACGCTCGAGATCGGCACAGAAGCGGGCAAAAAGTCCGTACGCATCAAGCAGATACACCTCGAGGAGGACGCAGGCAAGCTTATACACGACGCCGCCACGGGAGCAACGCTCATCGACTATAACCGCGCAGGCGTACCGCTTATCGAGATAGTTTCAGAGCCCGATCTTTCGAGTGCAGCACAGGCAGTTGCTTACCTTGAACAACTTCGCTCAAGGCTTCGCTTTGCCGGCGTTTCCGACTGCCGTATGGAGGAGGGCTCGATGAGATGCGACGTAAACCTTTCCGTACGTCCCGAGGGCTCGGATAAGCTCGGCGTACGCACCGAAATAAAGAATATGAACTCGCTCACGGCGATAATGCGTGCTATTGAATACGAGAGCTCGCGCCATATCGACGCGCTTGAGAGAGACACCGAGGCGCTCACTCCCGCAACACGACGTTGGGACGACGGCGAGGGCAAAACCTTCGCAATGCGCGACAAGGAAACGGCAAGCGACTACCGATATTTTCCCGACCCTAACATTATGCCCGTCGTTATCGACAGTGCATGGCAGGACAGCGTAAGAAAAGCGCTCCCCGAGCTTCCCGAGGCAAAGCGTGCGCGCTACGTCGGAGAGCTTGGACTCTGTGAGTACGATGCCGATCTTCTGTGCGATAGCCGGGCACTCTGCAACGCATTCGAGGCGGCGCTTCACGTATGCCACTCTGCAAAGGAGGCGGCGAATTGGCTTATCTGCGACTGCACGGCCATTCTTAACAAGCGGCAGATGTCGCCCGACGAGCTTCCCGTCGACGGAAGATCGCTCGGCACGCTGATAAAGCTTTGCACGAACGGCACCGTGAGCCGCGGCAACGGAAAGAAGATACTGTCCGCGATGTTTGACGCGCCCGTTGATCCCGAGGCTTACGCAAGGGAAAACGACTTCATCGTTTCTGCCGACCAAGGCAGGATGGACGAGGTAATCGCCGAGGCTGTGGCATCTGACCCGAAGGCTGTCGCCGACTATAAGGGCGGCAAGGAAAAAGCGCTCCTCGCGATTTTCGGCAAGTGTATGAAGGCGCTTCGCGGTAACTGCGATCCGGGGAAGCTTCGCGAGGCACTTATCGAGTATATTGACAAGCAATAATTACCGTGTATCACCAAAAACAAATGGAGGCATTTTTATGAAGCGTCTGCGTTATTTAGCTGTAATACTCGCCGTTTTAACGGTACTTTCCGTGTTGCCGATTTCGGCGGCGAACAAGGCCGTGCTTCGCACCTCGAACAGCGACACCGATTACGTTAAATTCACCATAATCGGCTCCACCGTTAAGGTCGAGGGCAAGGTTATATGCGATGATCTTGCACAGCTTTGGCTTCGCTCGGACAAGGTCAACGTAGCGAACGCGCACAGCAAGATCATAAACGTAAAAAGCGGCGAATATTTCTGCGAAACCCTCTCGCTCGAGGGAATCACAGAGCCGAGAGATATCACCGTATACACCTACAAGGATCCCGGCGACGGCTACTTCTGGAGCTTTATCTGGAAAACCGTGAAAATTGAGGCGTGCAGCGGCGGCTACCGCTTCGTGACCTCCGATATAGAAAAGCACAACGCGGAGAAGCTATCGGGCTGGGTAAATCCGGCAGAGGCACTCGAAATGAACTCCGCCACTGTAAAAAGTGCATCTGACAACATCTGTGCAGGAATCGAGGGCGACTACAACAAGGTCTTTGCGCTTCACAAATGGGTTGCGGAAAACATCTATTACGATTACGATTACTACTACGGCAGATCCGGCAATATAGCCTACGACTCCGAGGCTGTGCTCGAAACGCGCCGCAGTGTCTGCGAGGGATACGCGCGTCTGCTGTGTGATCTGATTCGCGCGCAGGGCATTCCCGCGATACTCACCTCGACGTATGCCGCAGGCATAAGCGTTGACGACTTCGCCTCCACCGCCTCAAATGCGACCAAGAGCAATCACGCGCACACAGAGGCGTTTGTCGACGGCAGATGGATAACGATGGATGCAACGTGGGATTCTGGCAACAAATACGAAAACGGCGAATTCAAGACCAAGGCACCCGACAGCTTCTATTATTTCGACATCACACCCGAATGCTTCTCATACGACCACAAGATAATACGCCGTCAGCAGTCAGCGCCCGAGGATACGCCTGCCGATTGGGCAAAGCCCGAGGTAAGTCAGGCGCTTTCAAACAGACTCGTTCCAAGCTCGCTTCAGACGGACTACGCAGACAACATAACGCGTCGCGATTTTTGTATACTGCTTATGAATATGCTCTGCCGCGCAGAGGGCGTCGACTCCGTGGAGTCGCTTCTCGCGGCGAACGGCATCACAGAAACAGAAACGCCGTTTAACGACGTAAACGATATTTCGGTGACCGCCGCAAGCAAGCTCGGCATCGTAAACGGCGTGACCGCCACCAGATTCTCGCCAAACACAAGCATCAAGCGTCAGGAGGCGGCGGCTATGATAAAGCGCGCGGCGTCCGTGCTCGGTGTAAGCGGAGATACTGCCGGCGCGGCATTCTCCGATACGGCAGAAAGTCCATCGTGGGCAGTCGAAGCGATCGCGTTCACGTCGTCGCTTAAATCCTCAAGCGGTGCGCGTGTTATGGGCGGCGTCGGAAACGGCGCGTTCGATCCTACCGGCACCTTCACCCGTCAGCAGGCGATACTTACCGTATACCGTCTGTTTGGATGCTGATATGTTTCACCTCCGAGGTAGTGCTCGGAGGTGTTTTTGTTCGCACGCCGCTCGTGTAGGTCGGGATGCGAAACGCCTTCCTTACAGAAATAACGCCAAGGCGTGCGAGGGGATTCCCTGCGAGCCCTAGGCTCACAGTCCGCCGAACACACCGGATGTCAATATGTGCTGTTTTCGCCAATACCTATTGACTTTTACTAATAAATTTGTTATAATACTAACGAATTATTTGTTTACGGAAGTACACGTCTATGAGCATAAAGCATAAAGTAGTATGGCATCTTCTACGCCCACCCGTTGCGCTGTTTTTGCGCATCAAGTTCGGGTATACGTCCTGCCGCGTTAAGTCGTGCGACCTGCCCGAAAATTACATAGTTCTCGCAAATCACGCGACAGACTTCGACCCCCTTATGGTCGCGACCTCCTTCCGTCGCCAGATGTACTGCGTCGGAAGCGAGCATATCTCGCGTTGGAAAATAGCGTACCCGATAATAAAATTCCTCGTGGATCCGATAATGCGCAAAAAGGGAATGAGCGCCTCACACGCTATCATCGACATCCTGCGAAAGCTAAGACATGGCGAAAACGTGTTTATGTTCGCGGAGGGAGTGCGTACGTGGGACGGTGTCACCTGCCCTATCGCGCCGACTACGGGACAGCTTGTCAAGAAGGCAGGCTGCGGACTTATCACATATAGGCTCGTCGGCGGATTTTTCATCTCCCCCGGCTGGTCAAAGCACACCCGTCGCGGATACTGCCGCGGCGACGTTGTGAACATATACACGAAGGAACAAATCTCCGCAATGAGCGTCGACGAAATAAACGCGGCTATAGTGCGCGACCTACACGAGGACGCGTACGCACGCCAGCTCGCCGCTCCGAAAAAGTACCGCGGAAAAGGTCTTATGGAGGGCATTGAGAGTCTGCTCTTTATTTGCCCAGAATGCGGAAAGTCCGAAACCCTCACCGCAAGCGGCAACACGGCAAAGTGTTGGGGCTGCGGTATGACGCTCGCCATCGACGAATACGGTATGCTGTCCGGCACGCGCTTCAAAACCGTGCGTGAGCTGTCCGACTGGCAGACGAAGCTCGTTGAAAAGGCAGCTCGCGAGGGGGATTCGTACACGGCAAGCTCCGCTACGCTCATTCTCGTCGACGAGGACGAAAGAGTTGTGTCACGCGGTGCGGCAACGCTCGGACCGGACGGATTTACTATAGGAGACGTTCACCTCACACTTTCCGAGATAAGCGATATGGCATTCCACGGACGGCGTAAGGTCGTGTTCTCCTCGGGCAAGAGCTACTACGAGCTCGTTCCCGACGACAGAGTAAACGTCATAAAATTCGTATGGCTTTACAGAGAGCTTAAACGGTTAGAATCGCTCGAAGCAGCGGTTGTTCAATAAAGAAAGGCAGGTTTAAAATATGGATTTTTCATCGGCTAACACAGAACTTTGGGCGCCAATAGTTCAGATAGGCATTATAGCGTCGCTTATGATGCTGTCGAACGTCCTCGTCAGAAAGATTCCGTTTATTCGCAAAACCCTTCTGCCGCTTTCCGTGCTCGCAGGATTTATACTTCTTATCATTCGCACCGCGGGAATAGTCAATATGAGCGCAGAGTTCCTTGAAACGCTCACCTATCACGCACTCGCCCTCGGCTTTATCGCTATGGCTCTGCGTGTTCCCGAAAAGACGTCCGCATCGTCAGCGCTCACAGGCGCGAGAAGCGGCGCGCTTATAGTCAGCACGTATCTCGTTCAGGGCATTATCGGACTTCTCATCTCGCTCGGATTTGCCTACACCGTAAAGCCGGACCTTTTCAAGGCGAGCGGTCTGTTACTGCCTATGGCATACGGTCAGGGCCCGGGTCAGGCTAACAACGTCGGCACCACCTACGAGGCGCTCGGCTTCACGGGCGGCCACACGTTCGGTCTTTCTCTCGCCGCTGCAGGTTATCTCTGCGCGTGCATAGTGGGAGTTATATTCCTCAACGTTTACAACAAGCGCGGCTCGATAAAGCGCCAGAAGGACAAGTCCGAGCTCTCCGGCTCCGTAACGCTTGACACCTTCCAGCATAACGGCGAGATACCGATTGCCGAATCCGTAGACAAGCTTTCGGTGCAGTTTGCGCTCGTTGCTATAATTTATCTTGTGACTTACCTCATCACGTGGGGCATCAGCTCGCTTCTTGAAGCCGTAGCGCCCGGCGTTGCCGCGACGGTATCCACGCTTCTTTGGGGCTTTAATTTCATCATCGGCTCCGCTGTCGGTATGGGCTGCCGCGTGCTGTTCAAGCACCTTCGCTCGACGAAGCTTATGACCCGTCAGTATCAGAACAATTACCTGCTCTCGCGCATATCCGGACTTGCGTTCGACCTTATGATCATCGCGGGTATCGCAGGCATAAACATCGACGACCTTTCGGGGCTTTGGGTTCCTTTCATACTAATGGCAGTGCTCGGCGGTATCGCAACGTTCATCTACCTTCGCTTTATGTGCAACAGGCTCTATCCCGGATACGAGAATGAGGGATTCTTCTCGATGTACGGTATGCTTACCGGAACGATAAGCTCCGGTGTGCTCTTACTTCGTGAGATCGACCCGGACTACAGCACTCCTGCGGCGAACAATCTCATCACGGGAAGCTCGTTCGGCATAATCTTCGGAGCACCGATGCTGCTTCTCATCAGCCTTGCCGCGCAAAGCGCGCTTATGTGCTTTATCACGGTGGGTATACTCGCAGTATACCTCGTCGCGCTGCTCGTATTTATGCTCGTAAGGAAGAAGAAATAATCGGTTACAGCGTTCTCGAAAGGGAACGCTGTTTCTTTATTTTTGCGCTCTGCGCGAGGGACTCTCTCCCCGGTACGTTCTCCCTGCGAGCCAAAGCACGCAGGTGTTCCCCACACGCGAGAGCGCGCGAGATTATACGTGCGTCGCCGTACGAAATTATCACAAAATTATATAATATGCAATAAAAAACGCACACGCGAGCGGCAAATGTTAATGAAAGCGAAGAACTTGTAAAAATTTTCTCAAAAGTATAGCCTTTTTCGAAATTGTGTGGTATAATATACTTTGCGGTAAGTATACCTATGCCTATTCATAGGTGTGCTTTGCACTTTAACCGTGCCAAAATTATTTAAATATGGAGGATATACCAATGAGCAAGAAGTATTGTTACCTTTTCTCCGAGGGCAACGCTAGCATGCGTGAGATCCTTGGCGGTAAGGGCGCAAACCTCGCAGAGATGACCAACATCGGTCTTCCTGTACCCCAGGGCTTCACCATTTCTACCGAAGCCTGCACCCAGTACTACGAGGATGGCAAGCAGATCAACGATGCTATCATGGCAGAGATCATGGAGTACATCGTTAAGATGGAGGGCGTAACCGGCAAGAAGTTCGGCGACCTCGAAAATCCCCTTCTCGTTTCCGTTCGTTCCGGCGCACGTGCATCCATGCCCGGTATGATGGACACCATTCTTAACCTCGGTCTTAACGAAGACGTTGTTGAGGTTATGGCTAAGAAGTCCGGCAATCCCCGTTGGGCTTACGACTGCTACAGAAGATTTATCCAGATGTACTCCGACGTCGTTATGGAAGTCGGCAAGAAGTACTTCGAGGAGCTCATCGATAAGATGAAGGAAGAAAAGGGCGTTAAGCTTGACGTTGAACTCACCGCTGACGACCTTAAGGAGCTCGCTAACCAGTTCAAGGCTGAGTATAAGGCTAAGATCGGTCAGGACTTCCCCACCGATCCCAAGGAACAGCTTCTCGGCGCAGTTAAGGCAGTATTCCGTTCTTGGGACAACCCCCGTGCGAACGTTTACCGCCGCGACAACGATATCCCTTACAGCTGGGGTACCGCAGTAAACGTACAGGCAATGGCATTCGGTAACATGGGCGAAAACTGTGGTACCGGCGTTGCATTCACCCGCGATCCCGCTACCGGCGAGAAGAAGCTCATGGGTGAGTTCCTCACCAACGCACAGGGCGAGGACGTTGTTGCAGGTGTTCGTACTCCTATGCCTATCGCAGAGATGGCTAACAAGTTCCCTGCAGCTTTCGAAGAATTCAAGAAGGTTTGCGAGATCCTCGAAAACCACTACCACGATATGCAGGATATGGAGTTCACCATTGAAAATGAGAAGCTCTATATGCTCCAGACCAGAAACGGTAAGAGAACCGCTCCCGCAGCTCTCCAGATCGCTGTTGACCTCGTTGCAGAGGGCCACAAGACCAAGGAAGAAGCAGTTCTCATGACCGACCCCAGAAACCTCGACACCCTTCTCCATCCTCAGTTCGACGCTAAGGCTCTTAAGGCAGCTACTCCTATGGGTCGCGGTCTTGGTGCTTCCCCCGGCGCTGCTTGCGGTCAGATCGTATTCTCCGCAGAAGATGCAGAGGCTTGGAAGAACGCCGGTAAGAAGGTAGTTCTCGTTCGTCTTGAGACCTCTCCCGAGGACATCACCGGTATGAAGGCAGCTCAGGGTATCCTCACCGTTCGCGGCGGTATGACCTCTCACGCAGCAGTTGTTGCTCGTGGTATGGGTAAGTGCTGCGTTTCCGGTTGTGGCGACATCGCAATGGACGAGGAGAACAAGAAGTTCACTCTCGCAGGCAAGACCTACGTTGAGGGTGACTACATCTCCATCGACGGTTCTACCGGTAACATCTACGACGGTATCATTCCTACCGTTGATGCAGAGATCTCCGGCAACTTCGGCACCATCATGGGTTGGGCAGACGAGTTCAGAACCCTTAAGGTTAGAACCAATGCAGATACTCCCACCGATGCAAAGAAGGCAAGAGAGCTTGGCGCAGAGGGTATCGGCCTTTGCCGTACCGAGCACATGTTCTTCGAGGC
>JAZQZL010000011.1:0-40945 GCA_045634005.1 Candidatus Flemingiibacterium sp.
GTTTGACAAGGTAAAGGCTATCGCCGACGAGCTCGGATTTGCGTCCGATATGAAGGCGTACAAGGCTGATCCCACCGCATTCAAGGGCAGCGTTGCCGACGTTAGTATGTTCATCCGCGTTGCCGTAACCGGCAAGATGAATGCACCCGATCTTTACACCGTAATGCAGATACTAGGCAAGGATCGCACCGCAGCAAGAATCAACGGCGTAATCGCAAGCTTATAATCGCAGTAACGGACAGTCGTGGACGCCTGTCCCTACAAAATGATACATTTGCATATTTTTTGACGCAACGTTTTGAAGTTTTTGCGGAGCTTTTTTCAAAAAGCGACCGCGTCCTATACGCTATAAATACACATTCTCAAAACCAAGGAGAAAAAACAATGATAGAAGCATCAAACTTTATTGAAGAATTTATAAACGAAGACCTCGCCGAGGGCAAGGTAGAAGCCGTTC
Organism: Candidatus Flemingiibacterium sp.; assembly: GCA_045634005.1. Classification (GTDB taxonomy): domain Bacteria; phylum Bacillota; class Clostridia; order Oscillospirales; family CAG-272; genus Flemingiibacterium. The sequence continues at coordinate 458 of JAZQZL010000011.1, forward strand.
ACACTCGCTTCCCTCCCGAGCCTAACGGATACCTCCACATCGGTCACTGCAAGGCACTCGCAATCGACTTCGGCACCGCGAAGAAGTACGGCGGCAAGTGTAATCTCCGTATGGACGACACCAATCCCGCAAAGGAGGATACCGAGTACGTCGATGCCATCAAGGAAGACATTCATTGGCTCGGCTTTGACTGGGAGGACCGCTTCTTCTACGGCTCCGACTATTTTGAAAAGGACTATGAGTTCGCTGTCGAGCTCATAAAGAAGGGCCTCGCATACGTCTGTGAGCTTACTGCAGATCAGATGGACGAATACCGTGGCGACCTCACTCATCCGGCTCGCTCGCCCTGGCGTGACCGTCCTATTGAAGAAAGCCTCGATCTTTTCGAGCGTATGAAGAACGGCGAATTCCCGGACGGCAAATACAGCCTTCGCGCGAAGATCGACCTCGCATCCGGTAACTTCTGGATGCGCGACCCCGTTATATACCGCATCAAGCATATGCACCATCACCGCTACGGCAACAAGTGGTGCATCTACCCCACCTACGACTTCGCTCATCCTATTCAGGACGCACTCGAGGGCATCACGCACTCGCTCTGCTCGCTTGAATTTGAGATACACCGTCCGCTTTACAACTGGGTTATAGAGAACGTAAGCGTTCCCCACAAGCCGCGCCAGATCGAATTTGCGCGTCTTAACATCACCAACACCGTCCTCTCCAAGCGTTTTTTACGCGGACTCGTTGAGAGCGGTCAGGTTGACGGCTGGGACGACCCCCGTATGCCCACTCTTTGCGGTATGCGCCGCCGCGGCTACACGGGTGCTTCGATAGTCGACTTCTGCGGCCGTATAGGCGTTGCAAAGTCCGATAGCCTCGTTGATATCCGCCTTCTCGAGGCGTGCATTCGCGACGAGCTCAACGAAACCGCTGCAAGACGTGTTGCGGTGCTCGATCCTATTAAGGTCGTTATCGACAACTATCCCGAGGATAAAACTGAAGAGTTTGAGCTCCCCAACCACCCGCAGAACCCCGAAATGGGTACCCGCAAGGTTAAGTTCACCCGTGAGCTTTATATCGATGCAGAGGACTTCGCAGAGGTTCCGCCTCCCAAGTTCTTCCGCTTGAAGCCCGAGGGCGAGGTTCGCCTTATGGGCGCGTATATCATCAAGTGCGGCGAGATTATCAAGAACGCCGACGGCAGCATTAAGGAGATCCACGCCACCGCAGACCTTGAAACGGGCAACGGCAATCCTGTCGACGGACGCAAGATCAAGGGCACTATCCATTGGCTCTCCGCAGATAACACCGTTGACGCCGACGTTATACTCTACGAGAATCTTCTCACGCTCGAGGATCCCTCCAAGCTTCCCGACGGTATGGAGTACACCGACTTCTTAAACCCCGACTCGAAGAAGGTCATCAAAGGCGCGAAGCTTGAGCCGATATGCGCTGATGCGAAGCCCGGCGACAAGTTCCAGTTCGTTCGCACCGGTTACTTCTGCGTTGACTCCAAGACGCCGAACACCTTCAACCGCGTCGTAACGCTCAAAGACGGCTACAAGCCTGCAAAATAACACAATCACGAGGTAACTATAATGGCATACAAGATAAATACGAACTGCGTTCAGGCAGGTTACACTCCGAAGAACGGCGAAGCACGCGTGCTTCCAATATATCAGTCCACCACCTTTAAGTATGAGTCGAGCGAGCAGATGGGACGCCTTTTCGACCTTTCCGAAAGCGGCTACTTCTACACCCGTCTGCAGAACCCCACCAACGATGCGGTTGCGGCTAAAATCGCAGCGCTCGAGGGCGGTGTTGCCGCTATGCTCACCTCGTCCGGTCAGGCGGCAACGTTCTTCTCGCTCTTTACCATTCTCGGCGCAGGTGACCACATCGTCGCTTCCTCCGCAATCTACGGCGGCAGCTTTAACCTCATCGCAGTTACGATGAAGCGTATGGGCATTGACGCGACCTTCGTTCACCCCGATATCACCGAGGAAGAGCTTAAGGCTACCTTCAAGCCCAACACCAAGGCTGTATTCGCTGAAACGCTCGCAAATCCTGCACTTATCGTACTCGACATAGAGAAGTTCGCTCGTCAGGCACACGCTCACGGCGTACCGCTCATCATCGACAACACCTTCCCGACTCCGATCAACTGCAACCCGTTCAAGTTCGGCGCAGACATCGTAATTCATTCGACCACCAAGTATATGGACGGTCACGCTACCGCAGTCGGCGGCGTTATCGTTGACTCGGGCAACTTTGATTGGCTCGCAAACGCCGACAAGTTCCCCGGAATGACTACCCCCGACGAATCCTACCACGGCGTTTCCTACGCACAGGATTTCGGCAAGGGCGGCTACATCACCAAGGCAACGGCACAGCTTATGCGCGACCTCGGCTCTATCCAGTCGCCGCAGAACGCGTTTCTCCTTAATCTCGGTCTTGAAACGCTTCACCTTCGCGTTAAGCGTCACTGCGAGAACGCGCAGACGGTTGCCGAGTATCTCGAGGCGTCCGACAAGGTAACGTGGGTAAACTACCCCGGACTTAAATCGAGCAAGTATTACGACCTTGCACAGAAGTATCTCCCGAACGGCTCGTCGGGCGTTATCTCGTTCGGCGTAAAGGGCGGACGCGCGGCGGCTACCAAGTTTATGGACAGCTTAAAGCTCGGCGCTATCGTAACGCACGTTGCAGACGCGCGCACTTGCCTTCTCCACCCTGCAAGCACGACTCACCGTCAGATGACGGACGAGCAGCTTATCGCGGCAGGCGTAATGCCCGACCTCATTCGCTTGTCAGTCGGCATCGAGGACGTTGAGGACATCATCGCAGACCTCGAGCAGGCACTCGCACAGATGTAAAAAGCTTCGCCGCACACAGCCGTGTGCGGCGATATTTATTTAACCAAAAAATCCCGACACATCTCGCGTGTCGGGATTTTCTCTATATCACTCTACGTCGATTCTTACCTCTGCATAATCAATGGTAGTATCGACATTCGGTATAATTTCAGCCACTACGTATCCGTTGCGAATAGCGCTCGCAGGCACTCTGTAGCAAACCAACGAATTTTCGGTTTGGGCGCCGCTACCGCTCTGTGTTCCCACAAAGCTTGCGCGCACAGAGTTCACGTACACCTCGGGCGGATTCGTGTCAGACACAGCGCTCGCGGCAAACTTGAGCGTTACCACAGCACCGGTCGGAACGTCACCAAGCGGTATACGAAGCGTTATCACCTCGCCGCCCACTGCGCTTATCGGAAGCGCCGCGGGGGACTTTTCCCAGAAGGGGTACGTGTCGTTGTAGGTAAGTATCACACGGCGGTCTTTCGTCATAAGCTTGTCGTACGAGCCGATGGTCGATACGATAACCCAATGGTGCCACGTTCCTTCAACGGTATTGTCGTCAGTCGAAACTCTGTGCTTGGTTTCTATCTTCGAGGCGTAGCTTCCGAGGTACTGATTGTAAAGTGCGATCTTGTCCGCGCCCTGCGAAAGGAATGCCGCGGCGATGCCGTTGTAGGTTTCGAGTGTGTGGTTGATGATTTCGCCGGAAGGATTACTTCTCTGGTTTATTTCAATACACGGTGCAACAGTAACACCGTACGGATGCATAACCGACGTCCAGAGGGAAATGGGCATTGTGTTGTCCGTGGTTGCGTAATGGCCCGTGGGAATCACCATATCAACGATTCCCTCTGATGCCCACGTGATCACGTCAAGACCTAATTTATAGTTGGTTTCGATATCCGATGCCACGCGAACGCAGATCTTTATCTCGTGACCGCGAATCTCCTCGTAGACCTCTACCAAGCGCTCAACCTCGCGCATAAAGTCATTCAGTATCTCAAGGCCGTTATACTCGCCGCCGGGATACCAAAGGGTTATCTCACGCTGCCAGTCAAGCTCTATACCGTATGAGTCATAGCGATTGAGAGCTTCATTGATAAATTTGAGGAAATGCTCACGCACCGCTTCGTGCGTATAGTCAAGCGCGGCTTGATAATAAGCGCTTACCGCCGAATACGAGCCGTAACTGTTGACACGGCGGTACTGCGGATTCTCCCAGAAAAAGTCCGAAACGAGCACCGACGTGGGCACCTCTCTGTGAAGGTCGTTCATACGGATCGAGATCCACGGATTTATACCTGCCTCGGGGAAGGTTTCGCAGAAGGTCTTGATATAATCGAGTCCGTTGACTATAAAGTGATCGTATGCGCCCTTCGCCTTGGGTTCGTTTGAGTAATCGACCGTGTAGCCGTTCTCCTCTTTCATAAGATACTTTTCCGCAAGGTCTGTCCATACCTCTGACGGATACGTCGCATTCATATTGTTAAGGCATATCATAAAGTCGGTAACCTGCGAGCCCTTATAGCCGAGCGCGTACTCACGGAAAAGCGCCTCGGTTGCGCTTCCTGCGCTGGTGATGAATGCATCGGCGTCAAGGTTTACTATAACGCCCTGCACGTCGTACTGCGACTCAAACTCCTCGTTAAACAAGGGATAGGCAAACAGCGAGTCAACCTGACTATTTTCCGCCTGTGCGGGGGAAACGAAGGTACCCCAGCTCGTTTTATTATCGTATCCGCTCGGCATACTTTCACGAACGAGCGAGAAATTGTCGATACAGTACGGCTGGATAAATCTCGCATCCTCTGCCCCGCAGATACGGATACTGCTGAAGCTTGACTTAAGCGTAACATAGTATTCAACCTTCAGCCATTCATTCGATTTAGGATAAACACGTATGGTCGTTCCGTTGCCGTCCGCATCGTAAAAGATCACGCGAAGCGCAGTAACCTCGCCGACGTACATCATGCGGAAATAGCCCGTAAACTTATACGTTCCGGCAGGAATGGTGTTCGTCGGATGAGTTATCCCAATTCCGGACGTATTCGATGAAATATTCGAAAGCTGAATATACGCGCCGTTTTCAGCCAATATCTGCTTAAGCGAATTAGAGCTTCCGGAAACGCCCTTCATCGCGTGCGGACTGTCAAACGCCGACATATAAAGCACATTGCCCGACGGAACAGCTTCTTCTACCGCGTCCATCTCTACCGCCTATGCCGACACGGACAGCGTCAGCGACGCTGCCATAAGACAAAGCACCGTGCAAAAAATCAAATAAAAATAAATAGATCTTGTTTTTTTCACGTAAGTAATCTCCTCAAAAAACATTCTATACGGTAATTATACCATAGCATCAGGTTAAAATCAATAGCAAAACCCGAAAGTACAAAAACATTACAAGAAAATACAAGAACGGCAAGGACTATCTTCGCAAAAAAGCTGAAAGTTTACAAATATTTATAGCAATATTATTAAAGATGTAGTATAATAACTATATGTATATTCTTTTGCAGAATAATTCGAAAGAATTGGAGATAGACAGTAATGAAAATAATAGATAAAATTTTCGGAACGTACAGCGAGCGTCAGGTAAAGAAGCTTATTCCCACCGTGGATAAAATCGAAGCTCTCGCTGACAAATACAAGGCTATGAGTGACGAGGAGCTCCGCCAAATGACCGCCGTATTAAAGGCTCGACTTGCAGACGGAGAAACGCTTGACGATATTCTCCCAGATGCGTTCGCAACCGTACGCGAGGCGGCAGACCGTGTACTCGGCAAGCGCCCGTTTAGAGTACAGCTTATCGGCGGTATCATTCTTCATCAGGGCAGAATCGCCGAGATGAAGACCGGTGAGGGTAAAACTCTCGTTGCAACACTTCCGGCTTATCTCAACGCCCTGACCGGCAACGGTGTTCACATCGTCACCGTAAACGAATATCTCGCAAAGACCGGCAGCGAAGAAATGAGCAAGGTCTACGGTTACCTCGGGCTTACAACGGGTCTTATCGTTCACGATCAGTCGAAGGAAGCAAAGCAGAACGCATACAACGCCGACATCACCTACGGTACGAACAACGAATTCGGCTTCGACTATCTGCGCGACAATATGGTCGTTCACAAGGAGCAGCTCACCCAGCGCGCACACACCTTCGCGATAGTCGACGAGGTCGACTCTATCCTTATAGACGAGGCGAGAACGCCTCTTATCATCTCGGGAGTGGGCGCAGCTTCAACCGACCTCTACGACCGTGCGGACAAGTTTGTTCGCACCCTGAAGAAGTTCGTTATCAAGGAGCTTGACTCAAAGGAGCTCGACGACCACATTGACGGCGACTATATCGTCGACGAAAAGGCTAAAAACGTAACGCTTACCGCAAGCGGAATTAAGAAGGCGGAGGCTTATTTCGACGTCGAAAACCTATCCGATCCCGAGAACTCCACCCTCTCGCACCATATAAATCAGGCAATCAAAGCGCACGGCTCTATGCTGCGTGACGTAAACTATATCGTAAAGGACGGCGAGGTTCTGATCGTCGACGAGTTCACCGGACGAGTTATGCCCGGCCGCCGCTATTCGGACGGTCTGCATCAGGCAATCGAGGCAAAGGAGCACGTTGACATCAAAAAGGAGAGCAAAACGCTCGCAACCATCACCTTCCAGAATTTCTTCCGCCTTTACAAGAAGCTTTCCGGCATGACGGGTACGGCGCTCACCGAGGAAAACGAGTTCCGAGAGATCTACTCGCTCGACGTTGTCGAGGTACCCACCAACAAGCCTATGATCCGTAAGGATCACAACGACGTCGTTTACAAGACCGTAAACGGCAAGTACAAGGCTATTGTAAACCAGATCAAGGCGTGCCACGAAAAGGGACAGCCCGTACTCGTCGGTACGGTTTCTATCGAAAAATCCGAGGAGCTTTCAAAAAAGCTTAAATTAAACGGAATCCCTCACGTTGTGCTTAACGCGAAGTACCACGAAAAGGAAGCGGAGATCGTTGCACAGGCAGGTAAGCTCGGTGCAGTTACCATTTCCACCAATATGGCAGGACGCGGTACGGATATTATGCTCGGCGGTAATGCAGAGTTCCTCGCAAAGAACGACCTTCGAAAGCTTGGCTACGATGAGTCTGTTATCGTTCTCGCTGTCGGTATGTCAAACGACGTTGACGAGATCGTGCTCGAGGCACGCGCTAAATACCATGAGGCACTCGAAAAGTACAAGCTCGAAATCGCTCCCGAGGCTAAAAAGGTATGCGACGTCGGCGGTCTTTATATAATCGGTACAGAGCGTCACGAGAGCCGCCGTATCGACAATCAGCTTCGCGGACGCTCGGGACGTCAGGGCGACCCCGGTGAATCGCGCTTCTTCCTCTCGCTTGAGGACGACCTTATGCGACTTTTCGGAAGCGAGCGAATCATCGGTATGGTTGATCGCCTCGGTCTTGACGAGGACCAGCCTATCGACGCGAATATTCTCTCCGGCGCTATCGAGGGCGCACAGAAGCGTCTTGAGGACACAAACTTCCAGCGCCGCAAGACCGTCCTCGAATACGACGACGTTATGAATCAGCAACGTAATATCATCTACAGTCAGCGCCGCTCGGTGCTCGACGGCGCAGACCTCAGCGAAACGGTACGCGGTATGATAACCGAAACGGTTGACGAGGCCGTAAACAGATACACCGCAGCCGAAAATCCCGCAGACTGGAATATCGACGCTATACGCACGCATTTCTTCGGTCTGCTCTGCAAGGAGGACGACTTCAGATATACCGACGAGGAGCTTTCGAGCCTAAAGAAGGAAGATATCGCAAGCGTGCTCCACGAGCGTGCAAGCGCCCTTTACGCCTCCAAGGAGGAGCTTCTCGGCGAGCGTCTGCGTGAGATCGAGCGAGTAATGCTGCTCGGTTCAGTTGACCAGAATTGGATGAACCACATCGACGCGATGGACGATCTTCGTTCCTCTATTGGACTTCAGGCATATGCACAGCGCAGCCCCGTCAACGAGTACCGCTTTATCGGCGCGGAAATGTTTGACGATATGATCACGCAGATACGCGAGGATACCGTTCGCAAGCTGCTATCCGTACAGATAAGACGCGAGCAGGAAATAAAGCGTGTCGAGGTTGCAAAGCCCACCAGTGAAGGCTTCGCCGGTGGAGCGCTCAAGCGCCCAGTATCCGCGACAGGTGCCTCAAAGGCAGGTATAGTCAGCGCTACCGCAAAGCAGGCCGTCAAGGTTGGTCGCAACGATCCGTGTCCTTGCGGCTCCGGCAAGAAGTACAAGAAGTGCTGCGGCTCGGGTGAAGCGAGCGAAGAATAAAAAACACCGCCTCTCCCATACGGGGGAGGCGAAAGGATATTAAAATGGGATTTGGTCTGATTTTCGTTGGATACTTTTTTCTGATATTTTTCCCGCTCAGCCGCATCGACGTGCTTCCGAATCTCGCGATCATCGGCTGTGTCGTTATACTGCTTGGTCTGAAACGGCTCACGCAATACTGCGCTGAAAACCGAGCATTCAGTATAGCAAAGTTTCTCGGGATAGTGCTTTCTGCAGTATCGCTCGCCGCGCTGATGCTTGACGTCGCAGGTATTGACGGTATGCTGTCGGAGCAAATGGGCGCTGTATTGGCACCCGTGACAAATGCACTTTACGCACTCACTATCACAGCGTTTACCGCCGCACTTTTTGTTGGCGTTTATACGCTATCGGGAGAGGTTGCGCTTCCAAAGCTTGCAAGGCGGAGTGTTTTTATGCTGTCGGTAAATGCGGCATATCTTATCTCCGAGCTCGCGGCAACCGCCTGCTCTCTTGTACGCACGTATGGCGGAGTATCAAGCGACGGATTTACGATAGTGACGGGATATCTTGGAATTATCGCATTTCTCCTTGCATACGTCATACTCTTCTTAAATCTTTCGCTCATTTTTTCCTGCTACGCACACATCTGCCTTGAAGGCGACGAGGATATGCCAAACAACGGCGATATCTTTGATAAAATCGTAGCGTGGACAAAGCGCAATAAGAAAGGCTGATACATATGCTAAACAAAAACGGCACCAAGAAAAAATCCTCGCCGAGGAATGAGCTTGGATATCATTATCTGATAGCGGCGTTTGTTTTTCTTTTTAATCCCTGCATCAACGTGGTTGATATCCTTCCCGACTTTTTCGGATACGTCCTTTTGATGAAGGGCCTTTCCAAGCTGGCTGACCTTTGTCCCAACATATCCGACGCTATGGCGAGCATTGGCAGACTTCGTTGGTTTATGCTTTTAAAGATGTTCTCGATGGCGCTCGTTCCGTTCGTTGATACAACGTACGTTCTTATCTTCGTATTCGCGTTCGGCGTTATAGAGCTTATGTACGTGCTCCCTGCCGCTGCACGTATATTCGACGGGCTTGAATATTTCGGAACGCGCTTTGACTGCAAAACGATCTTCCAAAAATACAACGACGTTCGCCTTCTCACGCCACTGTTTTTCATTGTAAAAAACGCATTCTGCCTGTTCCCGGAGCTGTGCTGTCTGTATTCCGGCGAGATTACAAGCGGAGCGCAGAGTGATCTCACAGCCTACAAGCCACTCCTCGTCGAGCTTAATCTTATCGTCGGCACGATTGCCGGTATCGTATGGCTCGTAAGCCTTGTGCGCTACACAAAGCGTATCGCAGGCGACACGCCGTTTATTGAGCGAGTACTTCACGATTACGAGATCGAAATCGGCTCAAATAAAGGTCTTGCAATTCGCCGCAGACTGCGTACCGTAATTTCCGCAATCATCGCAGGTCTTGTTTTTCTGCCGAACATGTGGCTCGACGGTGTGAATTTTGTTCCCACCTTCGTTTACGGTATATTTATTATCGCCGCGATGCTACTGCTCCGCCGTATATCCGCCGTTTCAAAGCTCGCAGTAATAATCCCTGCCGTCTTTGTTGCAGTATCTGCCATATCCTTTACGCTGTCGACGTACTTCGGCGTGAACTACCTTATCGCAGACGTTTACTACGATCACAGAGTTCTCTTGGTATTCGGTACAACGTGCATAGCCACCGCCGTGGAATATGTCTTGCTGATCTTAACCGGCTATTTTGTATACCGCGAGCTTAAAAAGGTAGTAACGGTGCATCTTGCCGCCGCACCCGACATCACAGACAGGCGCATCATCGAGTTCAGCGCCGACACACAGCGTCAATTAAATAAATCGCTTACCGTAGGCTTCATTGCGTTTATCGTGGTCGCGCTTATCAATCTGACATATCTTATGCTTCGCGCGGATGTGATTGCAGATTTGTGGCTTTGCGCTTTTGTTGCAACTGTCGTGTGGATATTCTGCATAGCAAGCGTAATGAACCGACTTTACGATCAGATCGAATATAAATATATGTAACAAAAAAAGGTTGATGCCGTTGGCATCAACCTTTTCTTATAACTCAAACCAGAACACAGAGCCACAGCCGAGCTCGCTTTCAACACCGTATCTCGCTTCGTGCAGATCGAGTATGCTCTTTACGATAGAAAGACCGAGACCCGAGCCTGTCGCCGCCCTGCGGTGAAGCTTATCGACCTTGTAATATCTGTCCCAGATATTCGGAATAGCTTCGGGCGCTATACCCTCGCCCCTGTCCGCGACCTCAATACGAACGGCGTTTTTATCCCCGCACGGCACAATACGCTGGGTAACGGTTACCGTACGCTCGCCGCCGCTATGTGTTATCGCGTTGTTTATGAAATTATAGATAACCTGAAGAATACGTGCGCGGTCTGCCGTTACAACCACCTCGCAGTCGTGCACGAACTCTATGGTCCAACCGTCCTGCTCGGTAAATTTCGAAAACCGTCCTATAACCTCAAGCACTGTCTGTGTGAGATTAAACTCGGATTTCGCAAGCTCAACCGTACCCGCCTGAAGCTTGGATATATCCAGCACATCGTTGACGAGTGAGGAAAGGCGCCGTGCCTCGTCGATGATTATCTGCAGGTTTTCCGGTGTATTTTCGCCGGGTATGTCACGCATCACCTCGGCATAACCCGTTATCATTGTAAGCGGAGTACGGAGGTCGTGCGAGATATTTGCAATAAGCTCACGCTGGAGTGCGCCCGTTTTGGAAAGCTCGGATGCCGCATAGGTTAGAGTATCGGAAAGCTCTGATATTTCCCGATACGTGCCGACTGCAAACTCGGTGTCGTATTTGCCTTTTGCAAGTTCCTTGGCGCTGTTGTTTATCTTCACTATCGGAGCGCTGACACGCCGTGCGAGAACAAAGGATAAAACCGCCGCAAGCAACACCATAACGGCAGTTATTATGATAAGCTCGCGCTGGAGCGTACGTACTGTGGAAGCAACGGGCGAAACAGTCGCGTTCAAAACGACAACGATATCCTTACCACTCACGGTAGCCACGGCTTTAGTGTATATCATACTCTCCGCCACGTCGTCTGGCAAATCGCTTGTGTTATACGACGGATAGCTTCCTACCGCCGGGCGCAGATTTTTAAACGCGCCAAGCTTGAACGAGGACATATTCTCGCCGCCGTTTTGGAGTGCAAGCGTATACAGCGTGTAAATATTGCGTGCCGACATTGTGTGTATCACGCAATCAGTAAGCACGTCCGAGCTTGCAATAATATTTCCGTCCTCGTCAAACACCAGCGTGCAGATGTGCTTATCCTCGGCGATAAGATCGGAAAGCGCCTGAAGCTTTCTTCTGTCAAGGCTTACGTTTTCGGCAAGCTCTGACGCGCTATTTTTTATTTCTGAAATTCTCACAGACCTATAAATGCTTGGAAAAAGCGCGACCTGAAAAAGCCACAGAAGTCCAAGAAGTATAGCAAGGAAAAGCATCATATATCCAAAAAGCTTCCATCTGATGCCAAGCCTGCTCGCGTATCTTTTACCGTTATGCTTCAAAACGATACCCTACCCCTCGAAGCGTCACGATAAGACGCGCATAGTCGCCAAGACTCTTACGAAGCAGCTTTATATGCGTATCAAGCGTGCGGTCATCGCCGTAAAAATCATAGCCCCAAACCTCGGTTATAAGCCGCTCACGTGAAAGTGCAATATTACGGTTTCGAAGCATATAGAAAAACAGGTCGTATTCCTTGGGCGACATATCCACACGCTCGCCATCTACGTAAACTATGCGGGCTGTGATATCAGCCTTCAGTCCCTCAATCTCCACGACCTCGTTCTGCGCCGCGGCAGCGCCTGCTCTCGTGCGGTTCATTACCGCGTTTATGCGAAGCATAAGCTCCTTTGGCGAAAACGGCTTTACCACGTAATCGTCAATACCAAGCTCAAAGCCGTTTATCTTGTCATATTCCTCACCGCGCGCGGAGAGCATTATTATAGGCGTGTTTTTTGTTCTGCGAATTTCGCGGCAAGCGGAAAAGCCGTCCAGCTCCGGCATCATTATATCCATAATAATGATATCAAAATTCTGCTCCCGGCAAAGCTCTACAGCCTTCATACCGTCCGCAGCCTCTACGACCTCATGACCTTCAAATTCGGCGTACTTTCTTATAAGCGCGCGTATCATTTCTTCGTCATCGACAGTCAGTATCTTATACATTTAACACCCTCCTCGCCTGATTATACTACAGATATTATAACACCGACACACAGACAATTGCAATACACTTCGCCAAATGTTCACAAAAGAATTAGATGCACCTCACATTAAAAATCAAAACCGCTCTTTGACAAAAGAGCGGTTAATAACATTCCCATACCCGATGCGTTACTTTTCGTATTCGGGTATGTAGTCGTCATAAGAGAGGCGTTTCAAGCCCAAAACTGACACCGATGGCATCGTTTACCCTTTGCATAATTCCGTCGTCAAGATGCCCCATTTTTTCCTTGAGGCGTTTCTTATCAAGCGTGCGTATCTGCTCAAGGAGTATCACTGAATCCTTGGCAAGACCATACTGATCCGCCACCACGTCGATGTGTGTTGGCAAACGGTTTTTGCCAACCTGCGAGGTAATAGCCGCGGCAATTACCGTGGGGCTGTACTTGTTTCCGACGTCGTTCTGCACGATAAGAACGGGGCGCAGTCCGCCTTGCTCTGAACCGACTACAGGACTTAAATCTGCGTAGTAAATATCTCCGCGTTTTACAGTCAAGAAAATTCACTCTCCATGCTTTTAATTTCTTGTGTCAATAGTTTTTACCGTGTGCAGGAATTTTAGTCACGTATAAAAAATATTTTTCAAAAAGTTTTGTGTGGAGGACACACTGCGTCCTCCCTTATCATTTTATTACCGCAGCACAAGTAGCGTGAAAGAGCCTTTTGCATAACTCGCATAATGTCGAACGCTTCTCTGAAAAAATTCCTCCTTCAGCCTTGACAATTTATACCATTCGTCGTATAATATTTATTGTAAGTGCAGGCGTAGTTTAGTGGCAGAACCTCAGCTTCCCAAGCTGACCGTGCGGGTTCGATTCCCGTCGCCTGCTCCATAGAAAAGCCCCGTTCGTTCTACGAACGGGGCTTTTATCAATATTCAATATTCTTATCAAGTCCGTGGATAAATCCGTTAGCATTGGCGGAGCAAACGTCGCCGCCTATGACCTTGTTTTTATGTACTAGAATGCTTACGAGCACCTCTCCGTCGTATCCGTCGTAATTCGTGATGCGATACGTATAGCGCTCAACGTTCTTTTTAGCGTATTTGGCAAGGTCGAAGCCCTGCTTCTTCTGAAGCTCGTTGTAGCTTTGGTAGACCTTGTCAAACTCCTCGGGAACGGTCACCTCTGCTATCTCCACAGGCTCGGACTCAACCTCCCAGCCGAATTGACGCAAAAACTCAATGCGATCTCCCGAGTTTTTGATCTTATCAAATTTGACCGCCTCAACCGCACCGATAACTCCGTCTGACATAGCAGGCTCGGCGCTTGGAATAAACACAAGCAGCCCAACAAGCGCAACCATCGCAACTGCCGTGACACCAAAAAATTTCAGCGTACTGCCTCTCATTGAATATATAAACATATATGCTCCTCCCGATAATATCTTGCTGTTATATTATACTGTGCCGAGTACCAAAATATTACCGAAAAGAAAAAGGAAGAACGAAGCCGTTCTTCCTTTATTTCATTATTCAGCGTCCGGAACGTATGAGGTGTAGATAAACTCGATCGTATCGCCGTCAACAACCGTGTTGTCAGCCGCTCTGCCGGAGGTAGGCTCTGCACCGTTAACGGTGTAGTACCAATAGTATGTAGTGTTGGTTTCGGTATCTACGTAATCCTTGTAGATGTCGATATCCTTAACGGACTCCTCGTCCTCGGTAAGGGTGTAATCCATCTCGTTGAGAATACAGCCTTCAACAAACGCCTGGAGAACGGAAGGATTTTTACTCTTAAGCGGAACATTAACGTCAAGAATTATCGGGAACTCGGGATCGCCGCAGTTGATCTTAAGGTTAACGTTGATAGTTTCTACGCCACAGGATGCAAAGCAGAATACCGCCATAATTGCAGCTAAAGTAAGCGCCAGAATACGGGTAAATTTCATTTTAAATTCCTCCTAAAATTTGATATAAGCGAGCTTTTAAGCGGCAAATAAGCCGCCTCACCTATGCGTATATTATACTCTTTTTTCCGCACTTTGTCAATAGAAAATGCACACATTTTCCCACTTGTCGTCCACTTTTGAGCAAAGCATAGTGCAAGTTTAACAAAACGCAAAAGTTTTTTTGTTCACTACGCTATCAGTTCAAAATAACAATGGACAGATTGAGATACGCAGCAAAAAAGAGCCACAGCAAGTAGAGCGTCATTACCGCCGCCGCGCTTTTGTATATGCGTCCAAAATAGCAGATTATGAAAAACGTGAGAACTATCATCATCAGAATAGTGACAAATGCTGCGAAATATGCACCGGCACCAAAGAACAGCGGCGACCAGATAAAATTAAATATCATCATAATTACAAAGAATAAAAGCCCTCTGTATTTATCCGCCTCAAACGCCCTCTCGCGCGAGCAGACAACCGCCCCCGCCGCACCGCCGATAAGCACGTAAAGAACCGTCCATACGATCGGAAAAACAAATGCAGGCGGAGCCGCCGCCGGGAGCTCAAGCTCGCGGTAAGCTTCCGTAGAGCCGCCCGCAAATGCGCTTAATATTCCGCAGAAAAGGATTATAAGCGCCCCAATAATAACACAGCGCAGATTTATAGTACAAAGCTCTGTACGCACGAGCGAGCGCAAACGTTTTTTTGCGCGCTTTAAAGACATAAAAATCACCTCACACAATTGTATGAGGTGATTTTAGTTTTAATGCATTTGCGTCTTTAATCCACATCGCCGTCAGTGCCTGTGTCATCGGTGTCCACGATATCTTCACTGTCCGGCTCCGGATCGGGCTCCGCACTCAGCGCGTGGTGCTCGTAGCAATAGCTGTTGTATACACGCTTACCTTCGGTATCGGTATAACCCGGATACTCTCCATCTGCATATAAGCCTATATAGAACGGTACGTCGCCCGTTTCAGGCATAACGGTGTCTACACCGATCTGTCGGTAGGTGTACTGCGCATCAGTAATCTTGACACTCGCAGGGAACACACGCGAAACCTTAAGAAGGCCAACGTTCTTTACGTTCTCCGGCGGACACGACTCGCAGGCAATACCGCCCGTTACGGTGTCGTACGGCACCATAATATGCACGTCACAGTACTCGCTCGGAATAGTCGAAGCGGTAAAGTAACCCGTTTCAGCGCGATTACCGCGCACATCCGCGTGACACGCCGCGGTCATAAGCTTGCCTGAATCCTTACAGTAGGTCGCCGTTATAACACCGTCAGCAGTTTCAAAAGTCTTCAGTTGACCTGCGTTTATATATTTCTGATGAAGCTTGGTCATTATTATATCCCACGCAATCGTACACGGGCTCCACGAGAGCGTGCCAAGCGACTGCGGGATCTCATAGCCAAACCATACTCCGCCGACGTAGTAGGGCGTATAACCGATAAACCAACGGTCAACGTCATTTGAGGTCGTACCCGTCTTACCGGCGCAATCGACCGTGCTCTTTAAGGACACACTCGTTGCTGTACCGCGAGTTACAACGTTCTCAAGCATCTTGGTCATTATAGATGCGGTTTGCTCGCTTATAACGATATAGCTCTCCGCGGTGTTTTCAAGGAGAATATTACCGTCCGCGTCAAGCACTCGGAGCCATGTGCGCGGCTTGTTGTAAACGCCGCCGTTTGCAAATATCTGATACGCTGCGGTTATCTCAAGATTTGTGACACCGTAGTTCATACCGCCGAGTGCAAGTGCCGAGTAGTCCTTATCGGTAATCGACATACCGCCGGCAAGCGTTGCGTATTCGATATAGCTGTCCATTTTCAGCTTATTCTTAACGAAGTCAAACGAGGTATCGAGCGTAAGCTCCTCGAGGATACGTACTGCAACGGTGTTTACCGAGCGTGTCACCGCATCGTTTACCGTAGTAAGACCGCCGTAACGCTCCGGCAGGTTTTTAGGCCAAGCAATAGGGTTAAGCTTTTCTGTATCGCTATCCGCATAATTAAAGCGCACGGGAGTATCGTCGTAGGTGCTTCCGTAGGTAATAAGACCGTATTCAAGCGCAGGCGCGTATACCGAAAGCGGCTTTATTGATGAACCGGGGGAGCGGGTGGTGCTCGTCGCGTAGTTGAGAAGCAGATTTGCCTCCTTGGATCCGCGCGCACCGACAAGTCCGAGAACGTCACCCGTTGCAGGATCGATTATTACCGCCGAGGACTGCGGCTGTACCGCATTATTCGTCTTCGGGAAGTTGCTTTCGTTGGTATAAACCTCCTCAAGCACAGCCTGCACGTCAGGATCCTGAAGGGTGATTATCTGAAGTCCGCCCGTGTAGATAAGGTTGTACGCCATTTCAAGCGTATATCCGTACTGCGAACAGAGTGCGTTTGCAACCTCGACCATTACCTGGTCGGTATACCACGAGTTAGAGGTAATCGTCGCATCCTTTGCTCTGCCCTGATAATCGAGCACCAGCTCCGCGTCGTATGCGCTGCTATGCTCCTCGGCAGTTATATATCCCTGCTCGAGCATATCGTCCAGTATCTTCTGGCGACGCTCTTTGTTCTTTTCGGGATTTTGAACGGGGTCGTACTTTGTCGGAGAATTGGTGATACCTGCAAGCGATGCACACTCGACAAGCGTCAGCTCGGAAACGTCTTTGTTAAAATAGGTGTACGCCGCTGCCTGAACTCCGTAGCAGTTCTGCGAGAGATAGATGTTGTTCATGTAGAGCTCAAGTATCTCCGTTTTATCGAGCTGCTTTTCCAGATTAAGCGCGCGCAGTATCTCCTGTATTTTGCGCTGAGGTGTATAGTCCTTATCGTCAGTAAGGTTTTTGATGGTCTGCTGGGTGATCGTCGATGCACCGCCGGCATCCTTCCAAAGAGGAAGGAAATAGTTAACTATAGCCTTACCCGTACGCCATATATCAATACCGCTGTGACTCCAGAAGCGTCTGTCCTCAACCGCGACGTATGCGTTCACGAGATCCTCGGGAATCTGAGTATAGGTAACCCATACGCTGTTTTCCGAGCCGTAAAGCTGTTCGTTTTTTATCTCGACCATAGTGCCGATTCGGTTCTCGCGGTCGGTATAATCCATATAGTATATTTTTGTGGTCTGGCTGGAATTAATCCGGAATATCGACGGATCGATAGCCGGATCAATATAGTTCTTGACATACACCGCAAACACGGTGGCGACTATAATTCCAGTTATAAAGCATATGAGAACCACGGTAAGAAGCGCATTCATCACGTATGAAAGCAATCTTCCTACAACAGTTCCCGCGAGCTTACCTGAAATTTTCAGCTCGCGTCCCCAGTTTACGTTGTTATCCGGTCTTCGGTTTTGGCTGTTCAATTTACGATTCCCTTTCCTGCTTGGCAGTCTTAAGCATTTTTTAAATTATACCGCAATATAGTTAATATTTTATGAATTATTCTGTCGATACTTGAAAATTTATTCTTTATCTTCCAGATGATTATTTTACTACAACGTTTTCATCGCAAAGCAGCTCACGAAGCTCGTTTAAAACGAACGGCGTTGCAAAAAGCCGCACACCGGTCATTCGCTTATACTCTGCGGTTGATTTGTCGTAGAATATGACCTCAGCTGTGCCGTCACAGAAGATACAGCAGAGATTCTGTGCCTTTCTGAAAAGCCTATCATTTTCATCGGTACTGTCGACACGAAGATATACCTTACTCGGTACAGATGGCACATTCTGTAACTGCACGGGTGCTTGGCGCGGAACGCTCTGTGTAGGTGCTGCATATACGGTCGCTCTCGCCACGGGAGGCGGTGCGGCAACACCGCTTACGTGGTAGACCTGTGCAGAAGAAGCTTCGCCCTTTTGTGTCACGACAGCCTCGCGTATCTCCGGCTGTGTCAAAGGTTCGCTCTTCGGTATGCTCGGCGCTCCTTTTCCCTGTCGGCTAACGTTGCCAACCGGATTCGGAAGCTCCGACTCCTCATTAAAGTGTCTGTCATCGTCAAGCGCGAACACACTCTGACAAAGAAGCTTCGGCTCCTCATCGTCGCGCACGGAAATCTGTCCCGTAACGCAAAGCGCCGCTTCGGACGAGAACATATATCCGAACTCCTCGAAGGTTTTCGGGAAGATTATAATCTCGATCTCACCGTATCTGTCCTCGAGATCGGCGAACGCCATCTGCGCTCCGTTTTTCGTTGTTTTGGACTGTCTGCGGGTTACGATACCGCAAACGGTGACCGTCTGCTTGTCGGCAAAGATTTCATCGCTCTCACTTTCCTCGTCAAATGCAGCGAGGATATTGTTTATCTGCGTTGGTGCTATCTTTTCAACGTGACGCGAGTAATCCTCGAGCATATGTCCCGAGAAGTAAATTCCCGAGCATTCCTTCTCGAGCTTAAGCTTTTCTCTGAACGTAAGCTCCGGCACGTCGGGATAGCTGAATGTTTCAGCAGTCGCATCGTCCTCAAGTCCCATCGAGAACAAATCAAGCTGTCCCGAAAGATTTGTTCTGCCGCGCTCCTGATAATGATCGATGATCTTTTCGTAAGAAAGAAGCAGCTTGCTTCTGTAAACACCGAGTCCGTCAAACGCGCCGCTCTTGATAAGCGCTTCAAGCTGACGCTTGTTCATATCCTTGGCATACATACGCTCGACGAAATCCTCGAAGGATGTGAACGGGCGCACACGCCGCTCTGCGACGATACGCTCGATAAAGCCGAGTCCGAGATTTTTGAGTGCAAGCAGCCCGAATCTTATATACCGCTCGCCGTCTTTTACAATGGCGCGGTAATCTGCGGTCGACTCGTTTATATCCGGCGGAAGTATGCGTATTTTGTAGCGCGAGCATTCCGCAACGTACTCTGAGGTCTTCGCGGTATTGCCCATAACGGACGTCATCAGCGCCGCTAAATATTCGGTCGGATGGTGGCTCTTTAAATAAGCCGTGCGGTATGAAATAAGCGCGTACGCCGCCGCGTGGCTCTTATTGAACGCGTACGACGCAAAGCCCGACATTTCATCGAAAAGTTCGTTTGCGATCTCCTCAGAGATGGCGTTTTTGGATGCCCCCTCGACGAATACGGCGCGCTCCTTTTCCATTTCCTCTGCCTTTTTCTTGGCCATCATACGGCGAACGAGGTCGGCGCGCCCGAAGGTATATCCCGCCACGCTTCGGCAGACCTGCATTACCTGCTCCTGATACACCATACAGCCGTACGTCACGTCGAGTATGGGCTTAAGAAGCGGCGTTTTGTATGTCACCTTATCGCGGTTTCTTCGGTTTTCTATATATTTGGGTATCGATTCCATCGGACCGGGTCGGTACAGCGATATCGCCGCGATGATGTCCTCGATCGTATCGGGACGAAGCTGTGTGAGCATCTGACGCATACCGCCCGATTCAAGCTGGAACACGCCGTCGGTATTGCCCGACGAAATAAGATCATATGCCGCCTTATCGTCAAGCGGAAGCGCTTCGACGTCAAAGTCCGGCTCACGCTCGCGAATCTGCTTCTCTGTATCGGATATTATGGTAAGATACCGAAGCGCGAGAAAGTCAAACTTTAAAAGTCCGAGCTTTGCGACGGTATCCATATCAAACTGTGTCACGGGAATGTCGCCGTTCACTGCAAGCGGAACGTATTCGTGCACGGGCTTGTCCGTGATAACAACGCCTGCCGCGTGAGTTGACGAATGTCGCGGCATACCCTCAAGCGCACGCGCGGTGTCGATAAGCCGCTTTACCTTCGCGGAATCCTCATACATCTCGCGAAGCTCACGGCTTGCCTTCAGCGCTCCGTCGAGCGTCATATCAAGTGCGTGCGGAATATTTTTCGCAACCGCATCCGTTTCAGCATACGACATACCAAGCGCACGGCCGACGTCGCGTACTGCGGCTCTTGCAGCCATCGTACCGAAGGTGACTATCTGCGCAACGTGATCGTTTCCGTACCGCTCGCGAACGTAGTCGATAACCTCATCGCGGCGGTTATAGCAAAAGTCGATATCAAAGTCAGGCATACTGACGCGCTCGGGATTCAGGAAACGCTCGAACAGCAGTTCGAAATAAAGTGGATCAAGATCGGTAATGCCGAGCAAAAATGCCACAAGGCTTCCTGCGCCGGAGCCACGTCCGGGACCGACGGGAATGCCGTTTTTCTTTGCGTATCCGACGAAATCCTGCACGATGAGGAAGTAGTCGGCGTATCCCATACGGTTTATTACACCAAGCTCATATTCAATTCGCTCGAGATACTCCGTCTCGGGATGCTTGTCCGTGTATGTGATGCGCCCTGCGGAAAGTCTTTTAGAAAGTCCTTCAAACGCGAGGCTGCGCAGATACTCCGCGCCCGTAAGATCATCGGGCGGCGCAAATGCGGGAAGATATATTTTCGAAAAGTCGAAGTCGAAGTCACACTTCTCTGCGACCTTTACGGTGTTTTCGATAGGATTTCCGAGCGGCTCGTTGTCGAGGTAAGCGAACAGCTCGTGCATTTCCTCGGTCGTTTTATAATAAAACTCATCGGTTTCAAAGCCGATAGGTCTGCCGTCGGTTATAACGTTATTGGTCTGGATGCACATAAGTATCGCCTGCGTATCGGCATCCTCACGGCGGAGATAGTGCGCATCGTTAGTCGCAACCATAGGTATCGACAGCTCGCGAGAGAGCTTAACGATACCGTGATTAACGGTTTTCTGCTCGTCTATACCGTGGTCTTGGATTTCTAGGTAATAGTCGTCGCCGAAAAGCGACTTCATCTCTATTGCATGCTCACGTGCGGCATCGTAATTTCCGTCTACAAGCGCGCGCGGAATATACCCGGCAAGGCACGCGGAAAGCGCAACAAGCCCATCGCGGTGCTCACGCAGAAGATCCATATCTATACGCGGCTTCGAGTAAAAGCCCTCGGTGAAGGCACTAGTCACCATCGAGATAAGATTTTTGTAGCCAATCTCATTTTTGCAAAGCAGAACGAGGTGGTAGCTGCCGCTGTCCTCGCCGTGGTCACGGTCGAAGCGCGTGCGTCTGGCAAGGTATACCTCGCATCCGATTATCGGCTTGATGCCCTCTTTTTTGCAGGCATTGTAAAAGTCAACGACACCGTACATTACGCCGTGGTCGGTGATAGCCGCCGCGGTGTGTCCGCATTCCTTGGCGCGACGAGGTATCTCGGCGATGCGGCAAGCACCGTCGAGAAGGCTGTATTCACTGTGCAAATGCAGGTGTACAAATTCCATCTTTTTGTCCTCGTTTTTGTGTGGGAGATACGGTCCCTTTTTGAAAAAAGCTCCGCAAAAACTTTAAACAACGCTATCGCTTCACAGAGTGTTTGGCTAAACAGCACCTGCGCTCTCGGTATCCGAGGGCCTCGCCGACACCCGTGTCGGCACCCCGGCAACCGTCTTGCGGTAATCGCTTGTTTTGCTACATTTTTAGCGTTTCAATAACAGTTATCCTATCTGTTTTTCTTTCTGTTCTTTGGTCGTATTGGTTTTATGTCAAATTCTTTTCTTACTCTTTCTATAAGTTCTTCACGAAACCTTCTGGCTTCTTCGGTTTCTATTGGCAAGTCCTTTGGATCAATATAATGGGTATCGTCCATCACCATATAAAGTGCTTCGCCTTCGGCATTTGCATATTTTTTCATAATTAAATCTTACGTCTTCCACTCCATAATCTTTTTAAGCCTATGATTAACGCCCGATTTGGTAATTGGCGGATTGTGTCGGTTAGCAAGCTGAAGAAGCGTATCCTCGCTGTGTTCAAGGCGAAGCTCCGCCGTTATTTTTAATTCATCCGGTAAGCGCTCAAGCTCTCCACTTGCCTGTAGTGCTCGTATCGCTGTTATCTGTGCGCTCGCCGCCTTGGTAGTTTTTTCTATGTTTGCGACCTCGCCGTTTGCGATACGGTTCATATCCGAGCGAAGCTCTCGCTCGATCTTTTTATTCATTATCGTAAACGCCGCGTTGTTTGCGCCGATAAGTGCGAGAAAATTCTCTATGCTCTCGCTGTCCTTGTAGTAAAGCACGTGCTCGGTCTTGCGCGTCATACGTTTGGGTGCAATACCCTCCTCGCCGAGCATTTCTGCAAAGCGCTCACAAACGGCCACATCGGCGAAATTCATCTCAAGGTGATATCCCTTGTCGGGATCGGTAATCGTTCCTGCCGACAAAAACACGCCGCGCATAAACGCCGCTCTGCAGTTTAAGCACTTAAGTGCTTCTGTTTTTATATTAGCCAAAGGCTCGTCCGCGCCGTAACGGAGCGAGTGAAATATCCTCTCAAGCTCCTTTTTCTGCACGACGGTTATCTTACAGCTTCGCCTCTCGTCCGCCTCACCGCTTTTTCTGTCGGTAACGTACAGATTGGCCTCCACGCCGTGCTGATCGTGAAGCCATTTCACAGCAAGGTTTGCAAGCTCAATGCTCGTCGTGACGAGTTTAAAGCGCTCGCGCGTGAACACGCCTGCACCGTAAAGTATGCCGTAAAGCGCCGCACGCCTGCAGCAGTCGTGCTTCATCGCTTCGGACGCGGCGACGAGATTTGCCTTTGTTTCTTGTGCAAAAGACATAATTCTCCTCGATTTTTCGGGAAGATAGCCCGATATTTATTTGGTTATATCGCGGTGTATGGTAACGGTCTTATATCCACCGTCACTGATATGTGCTGACAGCGCCTCTGTTATTGCCACCGAGCGGTGCTTACCGCCCGTACAGCCGATGGCGATGATAAGCTGCGTTTTGCCCTCCTTGGAATAAAGCGGCAAAAGATAATCTATCATTGTGTAAAGCTTATCAACAAAATCGGTCGTTTCCTTGTGCGAGAAAACAAAATCGCGAACCGGCGCCTCAAGTCCCGTATGCGCCTTGAGCTCCTCGTGATAATACGGATTCGGGAAGCAGCGCACGTCAAAAACGAGATCCGCCTCGCCCGCCGCGCCGTGCTTAAAGCCAAACGACATACACGTGATAAGAAGCGAGCCTGTTTGTTCTGCGCTGGCAACACCAAGCATCTTTTCCCTGAGCTGTGTGGGAGAAAGCTTGGTCGTATCAATAACGTAGTCTGCGCGCTTTACAGCAGGAGCAAGTATCTGTCTTTCGTGCGAAAGCGCATCGGTTATACTGATGTTTTTCGCCGCGACCAACGGATGCGTGCGGCGTGTGAATTTATATCGGCTTATAATAACGTCGTCGGAACAATCGAGGAATACCGTGCGGCAACTATAGCCCTGTGCCTTTAAAATGTCGAGCTGTGTAAACAGCGGCTCAAACTCCGCCTCTCCACGTATATCAACGATGAACGCGACCTTATTGATTTCATTCGTCGCCGACTTACAAAGCTCTGCAAATTTCGGTATGAGCTGCGAGGGCATATTGTCGATACAGTACCAGCCAAGATCCTCAAGCGTGTTCGCCGCCTGTGATTTACCGGCGCCCGACATTCCCGTGATAACTATAAACTCCATTATTATCTCCCGTTATTTAACGTATCTGACCTCACACTCGATTTGAAGCGCGAATTTTTCGTATACCTCTGATTTGATTATCTCGATAAGCTCAAGAACGTCTTTCGCCGTCGCACCGCCCTTGTTTATAATAAATCCCGCGTGCTTTTCGGAAACCTGTGCACCGCCGACAGTTCTGCCTTTAAGGCCCGCCTCGTCGATCTTCTGCGCGGTGATAAATCCGTTGCCGCGCTTGAACACACTTCCGGCGCTCGGATACTCAAGAGGCTGCTTGTCACGTCTGCGCGACATATAGTCCGCCATGGCGGCTTCGATACCGTTTTGGTCGCCGCGGGCAAGCTTCAGCGTTGCCGACAGCACTATTTTCGTACTGTCCATATACGCGCTGTGACGGTACGCAAACTCGTGCGCCTCGCCTTCGATAGTGCCGCATTCGCCCGTCACCGTATCATAGCAGCGGCTCGATACTACCACCTGCGACAGCTCACCGCCGTACGCACCGGCGTTCATATAAATGCCGCCACCGAGTGTGCCGGGAATACCGTAAGCGAACTCAAGTCCGGAGAGTGACTCCTTTGCCGCAACCGAAGCAAGCTTCGTCAGCGGCATACCCGCATCCGCGGTGATGTATTCTCCGTCAACCGTGTACGAGCGCATACACGAAAGTATGACCGCCGCGCCGTCGTAGCCCTCGTCTGCGATAAGCACATTTGTGCCATTGCCGAGCGCAAGAGTGCGTATGTTCTCGGCGCGAAGAATATCAAACGCCGTGATAGCCTCGTCGCACGACTTCGGGAACACAAGAAGGCGCGCCGAACCGCCTATACGAAAGCTCGTATATGGCGCAAGCGGAGTATTTTCGCTGTATTCGATTTTAGCTTCGTTAAGTCGCTCTATCGCGCGAATGTAGTCCATACTTTCTCCTTCAGAGTAGCATTTCAAGTAGCTCGGTGTACGATCTAACTGTTTTGGTCGGGATAATACCCGTTTTGTTTTCGATACCGTTCGGATTGTACCAAACGGTGTCGATGCCGCAATTATTTCCGCCGAGAATATCGTGCGGCAGCGAGTCGCCGATAATAACCGACGATGCGCGTTTATCTTCGCCTATGCGAGCGAAAACAAAGTCAAAATACTCGCGCATCGGCTTTGCGGCGCCTGCTTCCTCGGACACGAATATATCTGTAAAATATTCGTGTATCGGAGAGAGGTAAAAGCGTTTTTTCTGCGTGTGCGACACACCGTTGGTGACGATATACATATCGTAGTGCTTTGACAGCTCGCGGCACAATTCGAGCGCGCCGTCAAAAAGCTTCGACACGTTTGCAAGCTCGTCAACGTACTCTGCGTTGAGAAGCGAGCTTGAAGCGTCTGTGCTCTTTCCGATAGCCTCAAAGAATATTCCAAATCGGTTATCCTGCAAATATTCCTTGGTTATCTCACCGCGTCCGAGTTGCTCCCACAAATCGTCGTTTATTTTAACGTAACGCTCGAAATCGCCATTACTTAATTGTATGCCGTGCGAGGACATAACTATTCCGAATGCTTCGCGCTCGGCGGCATCGAAGTCGAAAAGCGTTCTGTCTGCGTCAAAAAGCAGAGTTTGGTATTTTTTCATCGTGCGATAAACTTGTGGAATACCTTCTTACCCTTCTTGATGATAACGCCGTCAGTGAGCTTTGCAGCTTCAACAACTGCATCAAAACGTTCAACCTTAACGTCGTCAACAGCGATACCGCCCTGCTGGATAAGGCGCTTTGCTTCGCCCTTTGAGGGAGCAAGCTTACCTGCAACGAGAAGGTCAACTACGCTCGTGTCAACTGCCTCAACCTCGGTGGTGGGCATATTTTCGCTGGAGCCGCCGCCGGAGAATACTGCGCGCGCAGCCTCGAGAGCCTTATCAGCCTCTTCCTTGCCGTGTACCATATTGGTAAGCTCGTATGCGAGGATTTCCTTTGCCTTGTTAAGCTGTGCGCCCTCCCAGGTGGACATCTCGCGGATCTGTTCCATAGGAAGGAAGGTAAGCATGCGGATGCACTTTAAAACGTCCGCGTCGCCAACGTTTCTCCAATACTGGAAGAAATCGAACGGAGAGGTCTTGTTGGGGTCAAGCCATACTGCGTTGCCCGCGGTCTTACCCATCTTCTTACCGTTAGAGTCGGTAAGAAGAGTGATGGTCATAGCATAAGCATCCTTGCCGAGCTTCTTTCTGATAAGCTCTGTACCGCCAAGCATATTCGACCACTGGTCGTCGCCGCCGAACTCCATATTACAGCCGTACTTCTTGAACATGTAGTAGAAGTCGTAGGACTGCATGATCATATAGTTGAATTCAAGGAAGGAAAGGCCCTTCTCCATTCTCTGCTTGTAGCACTCTGCGCGAAGCATATTGTTAACGGAGAAGCAAGCACCAACCTCACGTAGTAACTCAACGTAGTTAAGGCTTAAAAGCCAATCCGCGTTATTTACCATCATCGCCTTGCCCTCGCCGAACTCGATGAATCTCTCCATCTGGCGCTTGAAGCACTCTGCGTTATGGTCGATGTCTTCTTTGGTGAGCATCTTGCGCATATCGGTACGGCCAGACGGGTCGCCGATCATAGTAGTACCGCCGCCGATAAGTGCGATGGGCTTATTGCCTGCCATCTGAAGGCGCTTCATAAGCGTGAGCGCCATAAAGTGACCTGCGGTAAGCGAGTCAGCGGTGCAGTCAAAGCCGATGTAAAAGGTAGCCTTACCTTCGTTTATCATCTCACGGATATGCTCTTCATCCGTTACCTGCGCGATAAGTCCGCGCTCTACAAGCTCTTCGTATAATTTCATTGTTTTGTACCTTCCTTGTATAGAGATTTTATTGTTTGTTTGGGAGTTACGGTCGCTTTTTGAAAAAAGCTCCGCAAAAACTTCAAATTGGCTTCGCCACCACAGAGGCTTTGGCTAAGCCGTAGTTCACGCTCTCGGTAGTTGGGGACCTCGCCGACACCCGTGTCGGCACCCCAACGACCGTTTTGCGGTAATCTATCGCTTCACCACATCTTTGGCGTTACATTGTTAAAGTTACTTTTTGTTGGGATATATTTCATCCGCCATCGATCATTTCTCTTGCGGTTTTGATAAGGGTGTCGGTTATATTGATGCCGCCCATTATGCGCGCCACCTCTGCAACCCTTCCGTCAGGTGTAAGCGGTGTTACCGTGGTCGATACGCGATCGCTAACCTCGCGTTTTTCGATAAGGTAATGGTTTTCCGCTTTAGCGGCTATCTGTGCCGCGTGCGTTACACACAGCACCTGTCCTCCGCCCTTTCGTGCAAGCTCACGAAGCTTGATGCCGATCTTCTCCGACGTCTTACCCGACACGCCCGTGTCAACCTCGTCGAATATGAGTGTACCAAGTCCGTCGCCCTCAAACAGCACGCTCTTTATAGCAAGCATTATTCTTGAAAGCTCACCGCCCGAAGCGATCTTCGCCATAGGCTTCAGCGGCTCGCCCTTGTTTGTCGATATAAGGAACTCAACGTCATCCGCTCCGTTTTTGGCATATCCGTCAGAGCCTTGGCGCCGATTCACCTGACACACGAAGCCAACACCGCCCATATCGAGATATGCAAGCTCAGCCACTATCTTCTTTGCAAGCTCGTCCGCCGCATCAGAGCGTCGCTTTGAAAGCGCATCTGCGCACGCTTCAAGCTTCGGCGCGAGAGCATTTCTCTCACGTGTCAGCTCATCAAGCTTTTCCTCGCTCATTTCAATGTCCTCAAGCTGCGACTTCGCATCATCGAGGAATTTAAGCACGTCAGCAACGCTGTCACCGTATTTTCGCTCAAGCTTCGATATAGCATCAAGTCTGGTTTCCACGCGATCAAGTTCCGCTGTCGGATCGTCACACTCATCGTCGCGAAGCGCGTCTACCGTGAGCGCGATATCCTCAAGCTCTCCAATCACCGCATCAAGGCGCGATATAAGCGAGTCCGCGTCCGGCATTACAGGCGCGAGCGCTTCGAGTGCGCGGCTCGCACGCTTGCACTTTTCCATCGCCGCGTTGCCCTTTTCGTTTTGGTATATGAGATTGTATATTCCCTCTGACAGCTCAAGTATCTTTTCGCTGTTCTGAAGCTTCTGTCTTTTAGCTAGAAGCTTTTCCTCCTCGTCGGGCTTTAGCTTGACCGCCTCTATTTCGTCTATCTGGAAGCGCAGGAATTCAAGCTTTTGCGCTTTTTCGCGTTCGTTTTGAGATAGCTCCGAAATGCGACGCTCGAGCTCACAGTATTTTGAATAACACTCGCGGTATGCCAAAAGCTCTGCATCAACTCCCGCGAACTTGTCGAGATACTGTATATGATTATCGGGCACCAAAAGCGCCATATTATCGTGCTGACCGTGTATCCCGATAAGATACGCCATCGCCTCACGCATCAGCGAGAGCGGTATCACACGACCGTTACAACGCGCCGTTGATTTACCTGCACTCGTCAGAGTACGTGTAAACATCAGAACGCCGTCCTCGTCAGGTGAAATGCCAAGTTCAGCTATCGCCGCCACGGCACCGTCCGACACATCGCAGAACACCGCCGAAACCTCCGCAGTGTCCTCGCCGTTTCTGATAAGCTCGCGCGATTGCTTTGCACCGCAGATGAGGTTTATACTGTCAATGATTATCGACTTACCTGCGCCGGTTTCACCCGTAAGCACGGTAAAGCCGCCTGTAAAATCTATGTCTGCCAACTTGATAACGGCAATATTTTCTATATGAAGTGACGAGAGCAGAAGCCTCACCGCCTTTCATTCGTTTGTAATTATTTTGTATTTATCAACTCATAAAGGTCGTCCGCAAGCGACTGTGCCGCCTCGGGTGTACGCATTACGATGATTATCGTATCGTCGCCTGCAACGCTTCCCACTACGTCGTCGCGCTCCAGCGAATCGATTGCCGCCGCCGCGCCCTGTGCCATACCCGAATAGGTCTTGACCACCGCGATATTACCGGCACGGTCAACCCTCTGCACGGTTTCCATAAGAAGCATACGGAACTTTGTACTAAGCGTCTTTCCCTCACGGCGCGGCATCGCATACTTGTATCTGCCTGCACTGCCGTTTACCTTCACAAGCCCAAGCTCGCGTATATCACGAGAGATAGTCGCCTGCGTGACCTTAAAGCCCTTCGCGCGAAGGCACTCAAGAAGCTCCTCCTGCGTTTCCACGTCCTTTTCGCCAATCAGCGACATTATTTCGTTCTGACGGTATTCTTTCATTATCGGTTCACCCCTCCAAAAATCAACGTCTGTCTGCCATCTTGTGTCGCAGTGCCTCGTAAAATCCGCCCTGCTTCAAGCGTATAAATCCAACGCATTCCTCGCATCGGTGCACAGTTACGGTTTCTCCGTACACAAGCGGATACGTTTCACATCCGTCTGCGTTAAGGTAAAGCTTTTCCTCACGCATCGTCACGTTCTTTATCTTAAGCTCGGACTTTGCCGAAAACACGAGCGGTGTTGCACTCAAGGAGTGCGAGCATATCGGCGTTATAAGAAGTGCCTCCAATCGCGGATCAATGACTGCGCCGCCCGCCGACATTGAATATGCGGTCGAGCCTGTCGGAGTGGCCGCTATAAGGCCGTCCGCGCGATAGCAGTTGACGAGGTTGCCGTCACAGTAAAGCTCTATGTCAACTATTCTGAACACCGACTCACCGCCGATCACCACCTCATTAAGAGCGAAAAGGCGCTCGTCACCAAGCTCCGCCTCTATCATCATTCGGCTCTCGACGGTATAATCGCCTGTGCAAAGGCGTTCAAGTAAGTATAACTCGTCAAGCTCGATCTCCGCCATATACCCTATGCGCCCGAGATTTACACCGACGAGAGGTACCCTCCCCTTCGCACATTGACGTGCCGCTTTGATGATAGTTCCGTCGCCGCCAAGCACGACCATCGCATCGGGCACGCTATAAAGTTCATCATCGTTTACGAAATCAACAGCATCAGAGATGCCCTCGCCAAGCGACAGACATATCTGCTTTTTCAGCGACTCATGCATCATTATACGCGCTTTGCCGCGAAGCGTATCGATGACTCTCGTCGTACCGAGAAAATCTATATCGTTTGCAGTATTCGGATAAATACCAATCGTTTTCACCGAAAATCTCCCTCCAGAGAAGTATCTCTACTCGCCAAACGCAAGTACCTTGATTTTAGCACGGTCAAATCCGCCAACCGTATCAAACACCGCAAGATATTCGCGGTTCCCGTCGCCTCCGAGTATCGGAGAAACTGTAAGACCGCCGCACTTCAATCCGCTTTGCTCCGCCGTATCAAGCACGCGTTCTATAACCTCGACGTGTACCTGTCTGTCCTTCACAATGCCGTTTTTGCCGATATTCGCGCGTCCCGCCTCAAACTGTGGCTTGATAAGCGTTACAACGCATCCCCTCTCATTTAAAAGCGACGCTATTGCAGGAAGTATCAGCGTTTGCGAAATAAACGATACGTCACACACGACCATATCGCATCTTCCGCCTATATCCTCAGGCGTAACGTATCTTGCGTTTACGCCCTCATATGAAGTGACGCGCGCATCGTTTTCGAGCGAAGCGTCAAGCTGTGCGCGTCCCACGTCAACGGCGCGTACACGCGCCGCTCCGTTTTGCAAAAGGCAATCCGTAAATCCGCCGGTAGACGCGCCTATATCAACGCAGTCAAGCCCTGTGACGTCGAGTGCAAACACATCAAGTGCGCGCTCAAGCTTAAGACCGCCACGGCTGACATAGCGGAGCGTTTCTCCGACTACCGTTATCACGCATTCTTCAGAAATCTCCGCCGACGGCTTGGTTACCGCCCTACCGTCAACGTTTATATTTCCGTCCTTTATCATCTTCTGCGCAGCCTCACGGCTTTTGGCAAGCCCGCGCGCATAGACAAGTTTATCTAACCGCATAGCCTTAGAACACAGGAATGACTATAGCGATAAGGATGCCGAGTATAGCGCCCACAACGACCTGAAAAGGAGTATGACCTATCAGCTCCTTGAGGTTCTTGTCAAGATAGCGCATATCACCGTCCGAAAACTCCTTTGCCATTCGGTTAAGAACCTTCGCCTGCTCACCTGCGGCTCTACGCACGCCCGCCGCATCGTACATCACTATGAATGCAAGTATAAATGCAAGCGCGAACTCAACGCTGTTCGTTCCGTTCACCTTCGCCGTAGCAACGACAAGAGAGCAAACGGTCGCGGAGTGGGAGCTTGGCATTCCGCCCGACGACATAATGATCCTGAAATCAAAATTCCGGTTTTTTATGATATACCGAACACATTTTATAAGCTGCGCCGAGAACCAGCCCGCAAGCGCACACAGCAATAAATAGTTCGTAAAAAATCCTATAACGTAATCCATAAAAGTCCTCTCATCAGTTGCTTCGCGTCAAAAGGTAATCTGCAAGCTCTATAAGCGCCTCGGCGCCCAAGTAACCGGACACAGCAGCCTTTGCCGCCTCGGTCAGTTCCTTTGCATATGCAAGCGCGTCGTCGATCGACATAACCGTTGCGAACGTGGTCTTACCGCACTCGCCGTCACTGCCTATCGGCTTGCCAAGCACCGCTTCGTCGCCAACCACATCAAGCACGTCGTCGATAACCTGAAACGCTCTGCCAACACAAAGCGCGTACTTTTCCGCCGCTTCGATAAGCTCTTCGGAGGCTCCGCCTGCAAGGCATCCAAGCAGTGCAGCACATCTTATAAGCTCGCCTGTTTTGAGCGACTGAAGAAGCTCAAGAGTTGGCATATCGAATTCTTCATTCTCACCGATAAGGTCTATTACCTGACCGCCAATCATTCCGTCGGCGCCCGCGCACTGTGAAAGAAGCGCAACCGCACTCGCATTGGTGTTGCCGTCAAGAAGCGGGTTGGTCGCCGCAACGCCGAACGCGCGTGTTAAAAGAGCATCGCCTGCAAGAAGCGCATTAGCCTCACCGAACACCTTGTGACTCGTGGGCTTACCGCGGCGAAGATCGTCATTATCCATACACGGCAGATCGTCGTGTATAAGCGAATAGGTGTGTATCATCTCAAGCGCGCATCCGTAAGGAAGTGCAGCTTCAAAGGTACACTTCTCATCCCGGCCGCTCTGTCCTGCCGCTAAAAGCGCAAACTGCAAAACAAGGAACGGGCGAAGGCGTTTACCGCCTGCGAGAAGGCTATAACGCATAGCCTCATAAATAACACCGTAGCGTGCATCGCACTTGGGAACGTACGCTTCAAGCTCGGCTTCAACAGCCGCCGCGCCGTACTTAAGAAGGGTTTCTATATTGGTGCTCATTTCTTATCTTCCTGTGCTGTAAAATCTTCTTCCTTGCCGCCAACGAGAATCTTAACTCTCTGCTCTGCCGAGTCAAGCTTGCCCGAGCAAAGCTTCACAAGGCTTACACCCTCTTCAAAAAGTGCAAGCGACTCATCGAGCGGGGCCGAGCCGCTGTCAAGCGCGCGGACTATTTCCTCAAGGCGAGCAAGCGCCGCCTCAAACGTAAGCTCTTTGTTTTCCATCGTTTTATCCCTCTTTAATCCTCTATAATCTCCACAACGTCGCCGACAACATTTCCGTCGGTCGTGCGGAAGGTAAATCTGTCGCCCTTTTCTATCTGTCGAACGCTCTTTATAAGCTTTCCCGAATTATCGTACACCGCCGAATATCCGCGCGATATTACCGACATCGGATTCAAAGCCTCGAGCGATGCCGTAAGCGAAGCGAATTTTCCGCGCTTATCGGTAAGCGTAAGCTTTATGTCCTGTTCAAGACGTGTCGAGAGTGAAAACAGAGCCATTCTCTTGTCGTCAATAAAATTCTGCGGTGAGGTAAGCGCTCGGCTTTTGGCAAGCTGCGAAAGCTGTGTTCTGCGCGTGCTGACCGCCCTTGTAAGAGCAAGCTCCATGTGTCCGACGATATTGTTTATCTTGCGCTTCAGCTCAAGCGTATCGGGAACGGCTATCTCTGCCGCCGCCGAGGGTGTCGGCGCACGCATATCCGCGGCAAAGTCGCAGATGGTAAAGTCCGTTTCGTGTCCGACCGCTGAAATAACGGGGATAGAACTCGCCGCAACCGTGCGCGCGAGATTCTCGTCGTTAAACGCCCAAAGGCCCTCGATCGATCCGCCGCCGCGACCGATTATAATAACGTCGACGCTTCTCTCTGCGTTAAAATGGTTTACACCTGCGATAAGCTGTGCGGGTGCATCGGGTCCCTGGACGAGCGACGGGAACAGCACTATCTTCGCAAGTGGGAAACGTCTGCGCGTAACGTTTATCATATCACGCACAGCCGCGCCCGTCGGAGATGTGATTATTCCGATGCGAGTCGGAATCTTGGGGAGCGGCTTCTTCCTCGTGGGAGAGAACAGCCCCTCCGCCTCAAGCTTTCGCTTTAACTGCTCAAAGGCGATATAAAGGCTTCCAATACCGTCTGGCTCCATTTGCTCGACGTATATCTGATACTGTCCGTCGCGAACGAACGCGCTGACGCGTCCGCGCACGATGACCTTCATTCCGTTTTCGGGAAGGAATTTAAGCTTCGATGCCGCGCTCTTGAACATTACCGCGCGGATAAGGCTATCGGGATCCTTAAGCGTAAAATAAAAGTGTCCCGTTCTGTGATTGGTGAAGTTTGATATCTCACCCTTTATATAAACGTCTGAAAGTATGTCGTTCGAATCGATTATCTGCTTGATATAGGCGTTAAGCTGCGCGACTGTTAGTACCGCGCGTCCGTCGCCCATAGGAGCGTCGGGCGTATTCATGATTTCGTCCAAAACTCCCATCCTTCCTCTGCCGCCGCGGTAAGCAGTGCGCAGCCTGCGGCGTTATCACTTGAAAACTTCGGCTCGGAAAATCGCGCGTCGAAGCCTTCCTTTGCTATCATATCCTTGATTATCGAGTTGCTCATAACTCCGCCTGCGAAAAGCACCGGCATATCCTTCCCGTCTATGGCGCCGTGTGTAAGTGCGATAAGCGTGCGTCCGATAAAATCGAGCACGTACGCCGCAACGTATTCGCGGCTCTTTCCGTCGGCGAGCATCTTTGTCGCTTTGTTTTCAACGCCCGATAGATTGCATCCCGCGCCGTCGACGGATATCTTCGGCTTCGGAAGCTTTTCGGTGTTTTTTAAAGCCAGCTCCTCGAGCTTCGGTCCGCACGGGAAGGTAAGCCCCATCGCGACACCGACGCGGTCAATACACTGACCCGCGTTAAGGTCGAGCGTACCGCCGAGCTTCTCTATTTCAAATCGGGTACCCCACGGCCTCACAAGAAGCATCTCCGTCGTTCCGCCCGACACGTGAAAGGCGATGAACTCTCTTTCCAAAAGATCGGGCGAATTACTCGACCACATCGCAGCCATAACGTGTCCCGCCTGATGCGAGAATGTATGAAGCGGCTTCTTCGCCGCATTTGCAAGCGTGGTTGCTGCCGCGACTCCCGACAAAAAGCAAGGCATATAAGAGCCCGCCTCATCGCGAGGCGTCGCAGACACGCCGATCGCCGCAAGCTCCGAAGGCTCGATATCGGCAAGTGCCTCTGCAGTGACCGACGGTAGATTTTTTATATGCGCGAATACTGCATCACTCTGTCGGAGTCCGCGCTCACCCTCTGCGACTGTAAGAAGGCATTTCACGTTAGAGTAAAATTTGCACTCCGCCGCATCGAAAAGCGCACACGAGGTAGTGTAATTCGATGTGTCGATGCCAATGTAAAAGCGTTTCATTACTCGGCGTCGCACTCGCGCTCGGGAAGCTGATGCGCGATGGTGTTAAGCACGCCGTTGACGTACGAAGGTGCATTGTCCTCGCAGTATTTCTTTGAAAGCTCAACCGCTTCGTTGAGCGCAACGCGCTTCGGAACGTCATCAACGTTCATCATCTCGTAAACTGCAAGACGCATAATCGAAAGCGTAGCCTTCGTAAGACGGCTGATCGTCCAGCCCTCTGCGTTTGTTGATATTTTCTCATCGATCTCGTCCTGTGCGTCCGCTATTCCGAAGAATACACCGTGAACGTAGTCGATCTGATCGCCGAACTCTATCTCCGCATTCTCTATCTCCTTTGCGTAAAACGCATCGGCGTCCTCCTCGGCATTGAAGCATCTTGCAAACAGAAGTGCGAATGCATATTCGCGTGCCTCTCTGCGGGATACGTAAGATGTGGTTTTCTCGTCCATAAAAAGCCCCCGTTTCATTGTATGTAAAAAGAAGTATTCATTAATTTATAGATATACATATTTATTATACATTTTTCTGCATCAAAAGTCAACACTATACGGAAAATTATACAGCATCGATGAATATTATTTTTTGAGGCAGTGTAACCCTCGCCACAAAAAATGTTAGCAAAGAATTACGGAATTATAAACATTCATTTTTGCTGTTGAAATATTTACAAAAAAGTGGTATGATGTAGTTATTGAAACTCTAGCGAACACAAAAAGGAAACAACAAGATGAACTTTTTAAAATTCATGAAAAAGACCGTGCTTAACGCGTGCTTCTACTTTACCCTCGCAGAATTTGCAGTACTCAGCTTCGCAACGGTTTTTCTCGCCTCCGAGTCAGGCGGCAGTACAGCCGTAGAATTTCTGAACCTCGGCTCAACCGCACTTCTTTTCCTCGCGTGCTTCATTTTATCGGCATTTAATTTCATTTGGAGCCTCGAATATTCAACGTCCGTTAAGGTGCTCGTTCACTTTTTCGGTATGCTCGCGGCATTTGCGCTCATATTCATCGTAATCCCCCGCGCCTTCGACAGCGCCACACACATAATCTCTCTTGTCGCTATGTATACGGGAATTTATCTCGTAGTCGCCTTTGTCGTTCTTGTTGTCGGCAGCATACGCAAAATACGCCGCTCCAACAAGCTTGAATACAAGTCACAGTTCAACGAGCTTAACAAAAAATAATCCTTGGGAGTAAACAAAATGAACACCGAAAAAACAGACGGACTTTTATATAAATCGTTAGCCCTCGGCATATTCGTCATTCTCGGCGCACTCATCGTGCTCGTTTCGGTTTCTACCGCGAGAAGTAGCGGTAATAGCGGCGACGAGCCTATTGATACACCGGTATACGAGGCGGAAAACGACAGCGCCTCGGACACCGGCGACACTGAACCTGCCGACACCTCGTCGGACACCGGCGATACGGAGCCTACCGACACCACCGGCACCGCTGTTTCGGATACGCCAGATACGACCGCGCCCGAGCCAAAGGACACAACGGCCGCCCCGCCGGATACAACCCCCGCGCAGGTAGGTCCGGCAGTCGAGCCGCCCACGTCCAACGTAACGTCGGAGCTCGCTGCATTCCTCGCAAAATATCCTGACACGGTACTTGGTGTAAGTGCTGATGCAGGTCAGGAATATATCGATAAAATGGTATTTCTCGGAGACTCCACGACGTACGGACTTCGCGCATACTCGATGCTGAAGGACGGCAAGAGCACCACACAGGTATGGACCCCCGCAAGCGGCACGCTCGCGCTCTTTAACGTATCGTTTGCAACTATCGTTTATCCCGAAACAGGCGAAGAAATAACCATAAAGGAAGCGATCAGCCGCAAGAAGCCCGAATATCTCGTCATTACCCTCGGAGTTAACGGTGTGTCTATGATGAGTGAGGAGCAATTTAAGACAGCCTACAAGGGTATGCTTAAGGAAATCGCCGCTGCAAGCCCGAACACAAAGGTAATTTGTCAGTCGATCTTCCCCGTAGCAAGAAGCTACGATATGCTCGGCTCTATCAATAACGAAAAGATAAGAAACGCTAACCGCTGGATAGTTGAAGTTGCCGCAGAAATGGGCGTTAAATTCCTTGACACCTATTCGGTGCTCTGCGATTCTGAAGGTTGGCTTCCCGAGGCATCTCACAACGGCGACGGAATTCACCTCAACTCGACGTCGTTTACCAAAGAGCTTAACAATCTCCGCACCCACGCTTATAACTGATTTTTGAAAGGAAATACAAAAAATGCAAAGAACAGGATGTTTATCGTTTATTCTCGCCATTGTTATGGCTACCGTTTGCCTTACCGCTGTAGCTTGCGGCAGCACCGCCTATAAGACCGACGTTGACGTAACGTCGCTTACACCCGCAGTTGATGCCCTGCTTGAGCGCCCCGAGGATTTCGCAACTATGACCGATGAGTACATCACTACTATGATGGAAATTGACATTTCAAAGTTTAGCGGACACGTTGTCAAGCTTCGCGCAAGCGGTGCAAATATCGATGAGTACGGCATATTCAAAGCACCGTCAGCAGCAGATGTTGCAGACATTAAGGCAACCGTAGAGGCTTACCTCGCAAGACGCGTTGAAATATGGATGCCCGAGTATATGCCCGAGGAATTTCCCAAGATGGAAGCTGCAAGCGTTAAGACATTCGGACAGTATGTAGCATACGCGATTCTCTCCGAGGACACCAAGACTGACGTATTCGCGGCAATTGAAGCCGAGCTTATCGAAAAGTAATCAACCGTTCAAAATAAGCATTAAATCCCCGAGTGCCGTATGGCATTTCGGGGATTTTTTTACATTTATGAGCGGCGTTACGTTTGATATTTCCATTTTATTCACATTGTATAAATATCCTGTTACCAGCGCTAACGCTTTAGTTACATATGCATCAAAAACATTGATTTTCGCCACGCCGTATGCTATCATATATTCACACGGCGGGT
Organism: Candidatus Flemingiibacterium sp.; assembly: GCA_045634005.1. Taxonomy (GTDB): domain Bacteria; phylum Bacillota; class Clostridia; order Oscillospirales; family CAG-272; genus Flemingiibacterium. The sequence continues at coordinate 38,038 of JAZQZL010000011.1, forward strand.
GCGGCAAACATACGCCCCTCCCCCTGTGAATTATTATTTACGGAGGAAATCCAACTATGAAAAATCTGAAAAGATTTTTGTCCGGTGCACTCGCGACCGTTATGATAGCGGCGGCGTTTGTAACCGGCGCTTATGCGAAGTCGTATGACGACGTTTCGTCAACCGACAGATACGCAGAGCAGATCGAGATCCTTTCCGATATTGGAGTTGTAAAGGGTACGAGCGAGAACGAGTTCTCGCCTGACGAAAAGGTTACCCGTGAGCAGATGGCCCTGCTCTTATTCCGTCTTATGATCGGCAAGGACAACGCGGGTACACTCAACACGACCGCGTTCACCGACCTCTATGACCACACCTACAGCGGTGCCATCTCCTGGGCAAACGCTTCCGGATACATCATCGGCACGTCCGCGACCACGTTCGCCCCCACCGCAGGAATCTCGCTTCAGGACGCTATGACCATGCTCGTTCGCGCGCTCGGTCACAGCTCTATCCAGATGAATGGCGGATACCCCTGGACCTACATTGATGCGGCAGTAAAGCTCGGACTTGACAACAGTATCGAGGATCTCTCCTACACTAAGGAGCTCACCCGCGCCGAGGTTGCGGCCATCCTTTACAATGCGCTCACCGCAGAGTATCTCATTCCCCGCACCGCTTCGAACGGTATGACCTTCTACGAGTCTACTACTATTATTGAGCGCGTGTTCGGCTACGAGATCGACGAAAGCATTATCGTGGCAACCAACAGCTACGCTCTCGAGGGCGTTGACACCGTAACCAAGGACGGCTTTGTTAGCGTTCACACGGCAGACGGCTTCATCACCGTAAGATTTGCAGACCTCGGTCTTAAGGGCACGCCCGACCAGCATCTCGGCAAGAGCTTCCGCCTTGTTTACAAGCGTGATGCACAGTCGAAGCTTACACACGTTCTCGGTTGCACCGAAACCGGCAAGAGTGAGGCTGCAAGCGTTATCAAATTTGGTAGGGACAACGCGTACGTTGAGATCGGCGGCGTGAAGTATCAGGTCGTTGAAACCCTCTCCGATACACTTTCAACCAACGCAAACGAGCTCCTCGTTTACTCCTTTGCAAACGGCGACAAGCTCACCCAGATAACCACAAACGAGGCTCTTGCTGCGCTCACCGGTGCGTTTGACGCAGAGCTTATCTTTGACGACAAGGCAAGCGACGTTGCTGACCGCCTCATTATCAAGCCTTTCGCATTCGGCAAATACACAGTTTCCGGCGGCAAGGTAAACATCGCCGGCGGCTTAAAGCAGGACGATCTTACCGTTACCAACCCCTACAAGGCAGAGAGCGGCGACTATGTTCTCTTCTACTTCAACGAGGGCAAAAAGGCTCTCGAGATCGCGGCAGTTCTCCCCGTGACCGAGGCAGGCAAGGTTACCCGTCTTTCAAATGACAGCGTTACCATCGGCGGCATCACCTACAAGCTCGGCAACGAAAAGCTCGGTATCAGCGCAGAATCGCTTCACGACAGACTTACCGTTGGCGAGAGCATTCGTGCGGTAGTGTTCGGCGATCAGGTGCTTGCGCTTGAGGCGGCAGGAGTTTCTATCGGCGCGGCATCCAAATACCTCATCGCGGAAAGCGGCACGACTCCCGTATTTGAAAACGGCAAGTTCTGCTACGTTATCAAAGCAATAATCGACGGCAAGAGCGAAACTATCTTCACCGAAAACCGTACGGTTAACGCAGGCGAGGTTTACCGCTACACCGTTTCCGACGACGGTATATACAAGCTTATCGCAAAAACTGTAACCGGTGGCAGCATCGTTACCGGTGACGCAGAGTTCGTTCAGTCGAACTCGAAGAACGACGAGATCGCATTCGTGATCGACTCGGCAAACGGCACCACTATCGACAAATCCGCGGCTAACTACACCATCAGCGAAGGCTCTGCCGACGCAGTTACCTCAACGGGTGCTGATGAATCCTCTGTCCGCTTCATTACCGATGCGAACACGGTTATTATCGTAGTCACCGACGGCACCGTTAAGGTACACAAGGGTGTTTACACCTCTACGCTTACCGTAAACGACGGCGCATCCGTTACCGCTATCTTTGATAATGAGATCGGTGCGGTTGAAACCCTCCGCTTTATGTTCATCTCCGACGGCGCGATAGGCGGCGCAGTTACTACCGAAACGAGCGTTAAGGTTCTTGCAAGCACCGGCAAGGAGCTTGTTGACGGCGTTGCGTACAACACCTACCTCGCATTCGACTTCGCAACCGCAAAAGTTTCCGAAATGCACTCCGCAAGCGCATCGCTTGTTCCCGGAACCAACTACCTCACCGACGCTGACGGCTTCATCACCGCGACCGAAGCAAACGTTGCGAGCGGTATCGTTACCGGCTTTGCAGGCTCCACCGTAACCATCGGTGACACCACCTTCACCATTGCTGACGGCGTGAAGCCCGTAGTACTCGACGCGGAGCATGAGGTTTCCGAAACCACCGTTTCCGAAACTCTTATGCAGAGAGTTGAGTTCCTCACCGTTGACGGTAAGATCACCGCTATGGTAGTTATCGGCGAGGCTTCCTTTGAAGCAGCGCACGACGGCGGAGTTATCACCGTAAGTGCAGCGGACGAGCTTGGCTCGACCGGCACCTTTACTGTGGCTTCTCTTACCAAGTCCGGTACCGAGATCGACATTTCGGGCGCTGACACGGCACTCACCGTAGGCGCAGGCTTCGGCTTCACCGTAACTCTCGGAGAGGCTCTCGAGGCAGGCGACTACATCATCACCTTCACCGTACACGGTGTAGAGTTTGAGTGTGAGTTCACCGTAGCATAAATTCTACAAAGCAAAAAACAACCGCAGAATTTTCTGCGGTTGTTTTGTATTATTAAAGCTTATTTTTCCTCGTCGCTTCCAGCCAT
>JAZQZL010000012.1:0-24302 GCA_045634005.1 Candidatus Flemingiibacterium sp.
CAGGAATGTAACGAACTGTCCTTTATCTTCTTATACGTTGTTTCCACAAGAGCTTGCATTCAGTTACCTTGCTAACTTCTCACGGTGGACTATCGTTGAAGAAACCACATTCCTCGGGCGCCAATGTGTTGTGATTGAAGGCAATAACAGTCCTTATATATCCGACAAGCATAATGCAAACACATTCCGCCTTACAGTTGACAAGGATACAGGTATTGTTCTGATGCTTATAGGCGAAAAAGGCGGTAATCAAACAAAAATGATTGAGGTAACTGCGCTTGAATTTGGGATAAGTTCTGTTTATCGGGAAATGCTGACGGATATCGATATTAGCGATTACTCAATTATCAATTAAGATGATAGAGAATACTTAAGATAAAATTTGAGAGGGCATACTATGCAATACTATATAGAAAAAATATTTTCATTTATGATAATATCAGCCATTGCTGCTACGGCATTATTACTGATTGAGAAATTCAGACAAAAAAAGGAAACTCGTATTGTTATAAAGCATATCATTACAGCTATGTTTATAGCGTATTTATTAATTTTATTAGATACAACCATTATTGATAGTCGTCATTTTTTCCGCGTCCGTATGATTGATTTTACACCTTTCGATAATCTTTTGCGCTTTTTTAACACTTATAATCCGCGCGAGTCTGAGCTTCTTTTGAGAGATTGATAATTATGCTTAAATCCAATTTCGGCATGCTCCCTCGCCATTTTGTCCAGAGTTCTCTCACCTTGGTGACCGAAAGGCGTATGTCCCAAATCGTGTCCGAGTGCAATCGCCTCTGTAAGAGGCACATTCATATTGAGTTTAGCGGCAATTCCCCTCGCAATGTCTTACTTTTACCGTGTAAACTCATATATTATAGATAATATAGCTACAACTGATATTTCGAATAACCAAATAAAAATTCAAGCTTTTATCATATTTTCTCTTATGCTCGTTACACTATGTCATGCACCATATATTCAAATGTTATAAGATGAACACTCGGTGAGTCGAGAGACAAAATGTCATCTGCAAAACCAGATTTTGAGAACAAATATATATTTACATTCAACTCAAAGCATCTGCTACTCATGCTGCCATTATTATGCAATACCGTACTACTATATTTTGCTAAATAATTCATGCTCCCATTTAACATAACTGATAACCTGAAACCGTACACAGCTTCCTAAATACCTCTCCAACACTTCTTTTTGATAATCAAAGCAGATAATCATTCCCTGAGCACCACGGATATCAAGTCCCCGCTTGAAACGCTTGATACGCGGCAGATCAAATGTATGTGCAAACAGCACAGGGATACCACCTGGAGCGATTGCGTCGTTTTCGATTGAGGAGATTGAATCTTGTTCTTCCAGATCCGTCATAAGGATGTCGTTTAGTTGTTTACACAAGGAACGATTGCAGAGGAGTTGAAGCAGACGTTCACCTTTACTGTCATTAGTAAGAAAATAGAAGTGCTCATAACTGTCCTCGTGGATGGCATACGCCGTATTGGGAGGAGTTGTTAGAACTCTATAAGCCATTTCCATTGTATTTCCAAATAGTAGCGCCTTTACGCAATCGGGTGAGTATTGTTCCCGTAAACGATCAAAACAAAGCGTATGCGTTAGTAATGCCTTTGTACGCATTTCAGATTTATGCTCCCACTTTATCAAAGAGTCACCCAAATTGTAAACGACAAATATATCTTCTTCTGACAGCAATACTCCCACGGAACGTGCGCCATGAATTTTAACGGTGACTGTCCCCATTGCCTTGATTTCGCGAGAATTGAAGAACGTAGGATCATCAATCCGTAAATCGGTTGAAGGGAGATTTTCCGCGAATACATCCGGTTTGCTGTCACGATAAATTTGAACGCCTGCATTCATCATGGTTACAGTTGCTTCCGCTATACGATGCAATCGAAGCCGCCGCGTGATCTCGCTTTTTAGATGATTGGTGTCGTTTGCACCAGTCAGCCAGAATGCAAATCGATCTGGATTTTTCTCAAGCAGCATCGTCTTTCCGTTTCTTGAAAGACGGAAAGCACGGTACTGATCGGCGTAGTAAGTGTGAATCCATTTGTATGCTTTTAAGTCCTTAATTACGTTTTCCTTGTATCTCTCACCACCCGTCAGTCTGGACAGTTGATCGACAGGGAATTCACCACATACAGCAATCAAAGAAAGAATCATATATCGCATGGAATCGTCTTGAGGTATGGGTATTTGTTTTCTCACTGATTGTTCTCCTTTCGCGAATCATTTTTACCGTTACCGCTAATCACTCCGGTAAAAAAGCATAGATGGCAAAACGCCGTTATCATTGCAAATAAACACTTTTGGTGGATTTATACCGTACTGCCAAATCGATTGTATGAGTATGCGGCGTTTCTGTATCCCAGTATTTTAACTCTCATAACGACTAGAAAGCCACTTGGAAAACTGTTCTTTACTCATAATCAGAATTCGTGTAATATCTTTTTCGCCAAGAACCGTTGTGTGATATGCATCACAGTGTAGTCCGCCATCGTCTTTGAGAAAAAAGGTTGCTACGACATCAAGCAACTGCTTTTGTTCGGTATTGTCATAGTCGAGCACTCTCCCGATACCAAGTGACTTGTCATATTCATGAATAAAACAGACCGTACATTCATCAAAGCGATGTATTTGGTTCGTTCCTAAATATCGTTCAATCATGAAATATGCGGGGTCAGTCAGATACTCCGAGCTTTTCCACGATTTCGCCTTTGGAACAAGTCCGGGAAAGGTCAGTTCTACAATACCGTCATGCTCATTCACGGTCATATCAAGTTGTTTTTCTGCCTCTATTAGATATTCCGGTCTCCGAATATCGGTTGCCAGATATAAGAGATGCCGTAATCTGCGCGTAATCTGTTCACCTGTTAGTGCAGTGTCTTTTAACAGGAATTTGAAGTTCCCCGGCATCCGTATTGGCAACGGTGTATTGATGTCTTCCAGCAAAAGCAACACCTTTCGTATATCGTTACAAATCCCGTTGATATTCTTTTTCATCACAACCAGCATCTTACTCGGCGTACTTTGGGAATCCGTTTCTGTGGGAGTTCGTTTTTCCGGATATGTCACCATATCCAACCACTCTTCGCGTGTGATTTGTCTGACTTTGGGTTTCTTGCTTGCTTTCATCTCTATACTCCTTTGTGTGTTATTTCGGCACAATCATTATATCATAAATTTTCCTTGCTTTTGAATTTTGAAAATTTATGATCAAATAAAAGCTTCATTGATTCTGCCGAAGCGTAGCGTAGGCATCATTGCTTTTATTATATCATGATCACAACTATTTCACAAGAAAATCCCAGGGTAAGTTGTGAGACAAATATGGGTAAGTTTTGTACGACAGTTTTTTATTCACGCTTTAAAAATATTTCTCGTCTTCCAGCCGACTTCACACACATTTCAAACCGGAACAGTTCACCATTTTCTGCGCACGATAAAGCAAGTTCGTCCCCTTCCCTTATTGCTATAACTTTATCTTTAATACTTCCTTTGCAATCTGATAACTATAATAACATATATCGTAATCTGATGCAATTTGGGCAAAAATCCCCGTACATTAAGGAAAAATTTGATTTTCGCCACTATATTTTCGATATTCAATTTTGAGACGCTATTTGCAGATTTTGAAACGCTATATAATTCGATTTCTTCGACGATTTCAGGTGATTTAAGTTTGATGCATAGTATCCCAAAATAAAAACGCCACAGACATTCATTTTTGAATATCTGCGGCTTCATATAAAAGAACCATGCACTTTTTCTGTACATGGTTCTTCTATTCTATTCAGCATTTTGGTGTAGTAACCGAATAACTGAATCTTGTAACATCATGCATCTCCGTGAATTGTGCACATCTATGTGCATTTTGGTGTAGTTGTGGTGTAGTGGTGTAGTAACCGTCCCACACAACTCGTTATATCTCTTTATTTCTCGCTTTTTCTCACGTTTTTACGTGCTTCTTAGTCAATACTCTTCATCGTGGGGAAAAGAAGCACGTCGCGGATAGCCGCCGAGTCGGTGAAGAGCATACAGAGTCTGTCGATTCCGTAGCCGATACCGCCTGTGGGGGGCATACCGATCTCGAGTGCGTTAAGGAAGTCCTCATCGGTGTGATTTGCTTCCTCGTCGCCCTTTGCGAACTGCTCCTCCTGCGCCGCGAAACGCGCACGCTGGTCGATCGGGTCATTAAGCTCGGAGTATGCGTTACACATCTCCCAGCCGTTCATAAACATCTCGAAGCGCTCAACGTATTCGGGATCGTCGGGCTTCTTCTTGGTAAGGGGCGAGATCTCGATCGGATGGTCCATAACGAAGGTCGGCTGAACAAGGTGATGCTCAACGAACTCCTCGAAGAAGAGGTTGAGAATATCGCCCTTGGTGTGGCGGTCCTCATAGTGAACGCCCTTCTCGTCTGCAATCTTGCGAGCCTCTTCAAGCGTCTTGATTTCCTTGAAGTCAACGCCCGAGTACTTCTTGACTGCATCAACCATAGTGATGCGCTCAAACGGCTTGCCGAGATCCATCGTTACGCCGTTGTATACGATCGTGGTGGTGCCAAGCACCTCTTGTGCCACGTGACGGAACATATTCTCGGTAAGGTCCATCATACCGTGGTAGTCGGTGTACGCCTGGTAAAGCTCCATAAGCGTGAACTCGGGATTGTGGCGGGTGTCAAGCCCCTCGTTTCTGAATACGCGGCCGATCTCGTAAACTCTCTCAAGTCCGCCAACAATGAGGCGCTTCAAGTAAAGCTCAAGCGAAATGCGGAGCTTAAAGTCCTCGTCGAGTGCGTTGAAATGAGTTTCAAAAGGTCTTGCAGCAGCGCCGCCTGCGTTCGACACGAGCATAGGAGTTTCAACCTCCAAAAAGCCCTGTGCATCGAGGTAACGGCGGATAGAGCTGATTATCTTCGAGCGCTTGATAAATGTATCGCGCGACTCACCGTTCATTATAAGGTCAATGTAGCGCTGACGGTAACGGGTATCGGTGTTGGTAAGACCGTGGAACTTCTCGGGGAGAATCTGAAGGCTCTTAGAAAGAAGCGTAACCGTCTTCGCGTGAATGGATATCTCACCCGTCTTGGTGGTGAAAACAGTACCCACAACGCCGACGATATCGCCGATGTCAAGCTTTTTGAACGCCGCGTAAGGTGCCTCCCCGAGGTCGTCGCGAGCAACGTAGCACTGAATGTTGCCCTTAAGGTCGAGGATATTGCAGAACGAAGCCTTACCCATAACGCGCTTGGACATCATACGTCCGGCAACGCTTACCTCTTTGCCCTCAAGCTCGGAGTAATTTTCCTTAACGTCGGTGGTATGGTGTGTAACGTCGTACTTTGTTATTGTAAAGGGATCATTTCCCTCTGCCTGAAGTGCCGCAAGCTTATCGCGGCGAACCTGACGGAGCTGTCCGAGCTCCTTTTCAGTCATCGGTGCATTTTCCTGCACCGCGTTGTTTCTTTCATTTTCTGCCATTTTAATGTAAGTCCTTTCCTTTGAAAGTGTTGTTCCCTACGGACTATTTACGCCTTCTTGCGAACCTCAAGGATCTTGAGCTTGATAACGCCCGAGGGCACTTCAACCTCAACGATTTCATCTGCCTTCTTGCCGAGAAGTGCGCTGCCGATAGGCGACTGGTCGGAAATGTTGTTCTTGAGGGGATCGACCTCGTTAGTACCAACGATGTTGTACTCGATTTCCTCATCGAACTCCTCGTCGTAAACGCGAACGGTAGTACCGAGGTTAACAACGCCGGAATTGAGGTCCTCCTCGCTTACTACGACAACGTTCTTGAGAAGCTGCTCGAGCTCCTGAATACGGCTCTCGACCTTTGCCTGCTCATTTTTTGCTTCATCATACTCGCTGTTCTCGGAAAGGTCGCCGAAGGAACGTGCGATAGCGATCTGCTCCTTGACCTCAACACGTCTGACGTTCTTGAGGTATTCGAGCTCCTCGGTCATCATTTTAAGACCTTCGGGGGTAAGAACTAAAGGTTTGTTTGCCATTGTTGTCTCCATTCCGCCGCCATTTTGGCGGCACAAATATATTTTATAAAATTTAAATGTGTTTGCTTTGCAAACGAAAATGGGTTAGGTCCCATTTTTAATTTGAATTTTTATGTTACTGCGCCGCGCTGTTTAATACCTCTACAGCCTTCTGAAGCTGTGTATCCATATCGTCGGTAAGCTTGTAGAAATTAACGCTTGCTGCGCTCTCGCTCATCTCACAGGGATAATCGGGGATAACTCCGACACCCTCGTAGCAGTCGGAAAACGGCGGATAGTACATATACGTCGATATGCCGAACGCCGTGCCGTCGGATAGGGTTACGATCTCCTGCATAGTTCCCTTGCCGTACGTTACCGTACCGATAAGCGGCGCCCTGTCGTAATCCTGAAGCGCCGCGGCGAAAAGCTCGCCGGCACTTGCCGTGGACTCGTTTATAAGAACCGCCATAGGTATATCAAGATAAGTCGCGTTCGAATACTCCGCGCTCATATTACCTGCCTTGTCGCAAACGCGAATGATCGGTCCCTCGGGCAAGAGATAATCGAGTATCTCACAGATTGCGGTAAGCTGTCCGCCGGGATTGTAGCGCACGTCGAAGATAAGGCGTGTCGCGCCGCCGTCCATCAGATCCTTTACAGCCGCCTTGAACTGCTGTGGCGTGCCGAGATCAAACTCGAGTATATGGATAACTCCGACAGTCGGATCGGATTCAAGAAAACGGCTCATTACCGTGGATTCGTTGATATATCCACGCGTGATATCAAAATCGATATACTCGCCGTCGCGGTACACGGTGAACACAGCGTTCGTTCCCGCCGTACCCTGAAGCTTGCTTACAGCCTCGGTGTATCCGAGTGCGGCAACCTCCTCGTCGCCGACCATTACGATGTAGTCGCCCGGCTCAACGCCCGCTCCCATCGCCGGCGAATCGGGCATTACGTTTATTACCTCAATAAGACCGTCTGCCCATATGACGCGTATTCCGATGCCCTGCATCTCCGCGTTGGTATCCTCTACCCAGAGAGCGAAGTCCTCTTTATCGAGGTAGTAGGCGTATTTGTCGCCCGTACCTGCGATATAGCCGTGTATGATGTAGTCGGAAATCTCCTGATCGTCAAGCTCACCGATATAATACTCGCGGTAAAACGCATCAACGTCAGCGAGCTTCTTGTACGCGTCCATCGTACCGGTAAGATTCTCGATTGAGGTTTCATATTTGTTGTAAAGTGCGACGAAGGTTATCTGAAAGGTAAGCACCGCCGCAAGCAGCATGAGCGCTATCGTCATGCCTATCGAAATCTTTTTGGACATTTCAAATCTCCGTTGTTTGTGCTTTATTTATAGAATTTCATCGGGTCGGTATGCGCGCTGTTCTCGTACAGCGAGAAATGCAGGTGGTTACCCGTAGAGCTTCCCGTCGAGCCGACCTGCGCTATGACCTGACCGCGCGTTACCTTATCACCGACCGATACGAGCAGCTTCGAGCAGTGCGCGTAAAGCGTTGCGTATCCGCCGCCGTGGTCGATCATTATGTAGTTGCCGTAACTCCAATGTGAGGTAGCGATAGTGACCTTACCCGAGTTTGCAGCGTAGATGCTTGTGCCGTAAGCGGCAGGAAGGTCAATTCCGTTGTGGAACTCCCATCTGCCCGTGATAGGACTCGTACGTCCGCCGTAAACGGAGGAGATGCGAGTGTAGCTCGTCGGCAAGGGCCATAAGAACGTACCGCCGACGTACTTGGAGTTTTCTCTTTCCTGAAGCTCCTTAAGGTATGCCTGGAGAGTTGCCTGAAGCTTCTGCTCCTCCTCGTCTATCTTCTCAAGCATCGCCTTATAAAGCGCCTGATTACTCTGAAGCTTGTTAAGGTAGCTTGCAGCCTCTGTCTTTTTCTTTTCGAGCGCCGCCTCGTCAGCCTTAAGTGACGCGAGGTATTCCTCCTGCGCCGCCTTCTTGGTCTGATAATCGGTTCGTGCGCCCTCGAGCTCGTGCTTCTCCGCCTTGAGCTGATCCATTACCGTCGTATCGTAATCAAGCATCGCGCCGATTCGGTCGACACGCGAGAGGAAATCCGCGAGGCTAGTCGCACCGAAAAGCATCTGAATATAGCTTATCTGCCCATCCTCGTGGGTAACGCGAAGTCGCTGTTTAAAAAGCTCGTACTTTTTAGCATATGCGTCCTCACGCTCGGATATTTCTCCGTTTTTCTGTTCTATGTTGGCATTAAGCTCTGCGATAAGCTCTGTTGTAAGCTCAACCTTCTGAATTAGGATATTCATTTCGGAGTCAAGGCGCTGCTTTTCCGCAATAGCCTTGGAGATATCATCCTTCGCATCGGTTATCTGCGACTGCAGGCTTGCCATTTGCTGATTAAGCGCCTTTATCTTATCCTCAAGCTCGCGTGATTTCGCATCCGAAACGGCCGCCGACACAGGCTCACCCGCGGTAGGAAGTGTAAACGCGACGCATACAAGGCACAGCACGAGTGCGCTTATACGAAGAATATTTTTTCTGACGGAACTCAAAGCGGTCGATCTTATAGCCTTTTGCATTTTTGACCTCCTTTGCCCTGATTCTTACGCGGTAAGATGCTTTCTGGTGGAAATGGTACTTCCGATGATGCCCGTAAGCACACCGATTCCGAGGAATGCAAGCGCTGCGAGCGGCCACACCTCACCGAACGGGATCACCTCGATAAATGCGAGGCTGCCTGCCATCATAGAGATAACGTAGCCATAGACGTACCACTGAATAAAGAATGCGATAACGCTTGAGATGATACCGATTATAATGCCCTCGAAAACGAACGGCAGCATAATAAACCACTCGGTCGCGCCGACGTATCTCATAATGGATATCTCCGCGCGGCGGGAATGCACCGCAAGCTTGATCGTGTTGATGATAACGAATATCGAAACTGCGAACAGTATAACCATAAACCATACAAGAACAAGCGAGATGCCGCTCTTAACGTCCTCTATTGCCATAGCAAGGTCGAGTCGGTTGTTCTTGTTCGCAACGCCGTCAATTCTGCCTATCGCATAGTCGAGGTCGGCAACCTTCGCGTTGTCAAGATAGGTTACAACAACAGAGTGTCTGAGAGGATTATCGCCCTCAAGAGATGCAAACAGCTCAGGATAGTCGGTATACTTTCCTTTTTCCTCAGCAAGCGCATCGTCGCGGTGAACAAAATACGTTTTATCTTCGCTCTTGTCCACGTTATCAAGCGCTTTGATCTGTTCGAAAATCGCGAGAGCCTCCTCGTCGGTCTTATTCTCGTCTATAAATACAACGATCTGATTAAGAAGTCCGAGATTTTCAAGGTTTTTGTTGATGTTAAGGATAAGAAGTGCGAAGCTTCCAATAACGACAAGGCAGCTCATAAGCACGGTTATCGATGCAATACTCATTATGCCGTTGCGCCAAAGTCCCTTGAAGCTCTGTCCAAGGAAGTAAGAAAGTCTGTATCTTTTCATACCTTCATACCTCCTATCTCGTCGCTTACGACCTTACCGTCTTTTATTTTGATCACTCGCTGCTGGAAATAATCAACGAGATCCTTTTCGTGAGTAACTACGATGACAGTCTTGCCACGATTATGTATCTTAATGAGCAGATTCATTATCTCAAGGCTCATTTTCGGGTCGATATTACCCGTAGGCTCGTCCGCGATGATTATCTGCGGATTGTTAGCGAGTGCGCGTGCAAGCGCAACGCGCTGTTGCTCACCGCCCGAGAGCTGATTCGGATAGCAGTTACACTTATCCGTGAGGTTTACTATATTGAGTATCGCGGGAACACGGCGCTTTATAACGCGTCTTGGCTCACCTACGACGTTCATCGCAAACGCAACGTTCTCGAATACGGTCATATTCGGGAAAAGTCTGAAATCCTGGAATACCACGCCAAGCTCACGGCGATAGTACGGTATCTTAAAATTAGATATAGTGGAAAGGTCGTAAGCAACCGACTGCTTCTTTTCGCCGACTTCTCTGTCTGCGCGGACGATAAGGCTTCCGCTTGTCGCCTTTTCCTCGCGAAGAAGGAGCTTCATAAGCGTGGTCTTGCCCGCACCCGACTCGCCGACGATGAATACGAACTCTCCGTCATTGATGCGAAGATTGATGCCGTCAAGCGCGACGGTGCCGTTGGGATATACTTTTTTTACATCTCTAAATTCAATCATTCGTAAGGTTTCTCCGTTTTTCGTTTATTTGTATATACAAGCTCGCGTAGCACAGCCAACATTTGTGCAATACACACCAAATTTTCGGCTATTTTCTCATTTAACGCACAGTCCGTCCGCCAATCGTCAATAGATTAGCGGACGGATATCTGGTTATTGTCAAAACTTAACGGGTTTAGAGGTAAGATATTTCTTAACCATAAGCGCTACCTTAAAGGTGATAGCGTGCTCAAACTCACGAAGGTCAAGGCCTGTGAGCTTTCTGATTTTCTCAAGACGGTAAACAAGCGTGTTTCTGTGAACGAACAGCTTGCGGGAGGTTTCGGAAACGTTCAAGTTGTTCTCGAAGAAGCACTGAATTGTCATCAGCGTCTCGCGGTCGAGTGACTCGAGCGAGCCCTTCTTGAATACCTCCTGAAGGAACATCTCGCAAAGGGTGGTAGGCAGCTGATAGATAAGTCTGCCAATACCGAGGTTCTCGTAGCTGATGATGTTCTTCTCGGTGTCGAATACCTTGCCTACCTCAATTGCAACCTGCGCTTCCTTGAAGGAGCGTGCAAGATCCTTGATGTTCTCAACTGCGGTACCGATACCGATCGTAACCTTTGCGTAAAACTCGCTCGAAAGAGTATCGGAGATGCTCTTTGCGGTCTTTTCGATCTCACGGGTATCGTGTCCGTTCTTAACTTCCTTAACGAGTACGATATCGTGCTCGCTTACGCTGATAACGTAATCCTTGTTCTTGTCGGGGAACATATTCTGTACCATATCGAACGGTACGACGTCGCTCTTGCCGTAGAACTTTATGAGTATTACCACTCGGCTGACATCAGAGCTGAAGTGTAGCTCCTTGCTCTTTAAGTAGATGTCGCTCGGCAGTATATTGTCGAGGATAATGTTCTTGATGAACGAGCCCTTGTCGAGCTTTTCATCGTAAAGATTCTTGATATTGGCAAGCGATACGGAAAGTATCATAGAAAGCTTTTCAGCCATCTTGTCCTCGCCCTCAACGAATACGATGTACTCGCTCTTTGCGCCCTGACCAATCTGTCTGTATGTATAACCGCCGGTAGTAATAGCCTCGGAGGTATATGCAAGCTCATCGCGTATTCCCTGCGCGCTCTCTCCAATTTTTACAAGCTCACTGCAGGAAATAATTACGCCATTCTCGTCTATAACACCGATAACCCGATCCACAGCATCCTTCATCTGATGAATAATACCTTGGAAAAATCTGTTTGACATATGGGCGGCTCCTTTCAACATTAACAAAAATTGTATAGTCTTTATGTATAGTTTACACTAAGATTTTGCTTTTTTCAATAGTTTTCGCGAATTTTAATTAAAAATTCACATCATTTTGAATATGCCGATTACAGTTACCGCGAAATAAACCGCGAGAAGCACGTAGACAGCGATGGAGATGCCTGCAGGATAAACAAGCGCACACACCACACCTGCGAGTGCGATAAGTGCCGAAACAATGAGAGCGGTAGCGATTCTCTTCTTCGCGAACTTAACACCGAGAACGGTGACGCCCTTCTTCTTTGTAAAGATAAGCACAGCAATCACGATCATAAGCACGGGGACCGCGAAGGCAACCGCCTTTGCTACGTTTATGATAATATCGCCGATAGCGAAGTAGGACTGCTCGAAGATCGAGGGTGCCAGAAGCAGAAGCGAAATGTAAGCAGCCGCCACAAGCGCCGAGTATCCGAAGAAGCCCGAGCCCTCAACGTTGTAAACGATATACACAACAGCGAGTGCGATAAGAGCACTGATAACGATCTGCGCACTCATATAGAGGTAGAACGCAGCACAAAGCGCGAACAGTGCCGCCGCATTACCGAATATACCGGTGCTGGTCACTATTTTGTCCGTTTCGTCAACACGCTTTATGCGCATCACGGAAAAATACAGTGCGGAAAGTCCGAAAAGCACGCCCGTCACCGTGAGAGCCAGAGGCATTACCTTCGAAAGGACGTAAAGCGCATTGTTGCCGGCCGTTATAGCCAAGAACAGCGCTACTATAACAAGCAGAAATTCAATCATCAAGCGATAGGACTTAATATCCTCCTGACGCTTTGCAGCCGCCTTTGCAGCCTTCTTCTCTTTAAGATTAGTTTTCACTGTTCATATCCTCCGTTGCGTGAATCGCCACGCCGCAATTTAAAGTTCAAAATTATAGGTAAGACACGCGAGCGCGAAGCTCGGTGCGGTTTCACATCTGAGAATTCGCCTGCCAAGACCGCATATATCACAGCCGGCAGCCCTCGCCGCCTCGACTTCCCTCAGGGAAAATCCGCCCTCGGAGCCGATTATCACCGAAATACTTCCGGGAATATTGCCCTCGGGATACTTCTCTGTCAGAAGCTCGCGCAGTGACACAGCCCCGTCACCCTCGTAAAAGAAGAGGACGAGCTCGCTCTCTATGGCATCCTTCAGCATTTCGCCGAATGACACCGTCGATTTAACAGTCGGCACGCATCCGCGTCCGCACTGCTTGGCAGCCTCAAGCGCGATACGGCATCGCCGCTCAAGCTTTTTGGCTTCTTTTTTTGCGTCGCCGTCTGCCCTTGCCACGCACCGCTCCGACTCAAACGGAACGATAACGTGCGCGCCCGTTTCGACCGATTTCTGAATTATGGTATCAAGCTTGTCCGACTTTGGCAAAGCCTGATAAAGCCTTACAGTATAAGGTGGCTCGGTGTCCGAAGCCTTCGACGAGATGACCCTCGCCGTGACGCGGTCAGGCTCAAAGCCTACAAGCTCACAGTCATATTCGGTTTTCTGCATATCGCACACGGTGATATGCTCGCCAACACGCATACGCAATGAACGCGAAATATGAGCAGCGTCGTCACCCGTGACGGTAACTACGCCGTCAACGATGCTTGAAGCCTGCAGAAAAAAACGCGGCATCTTGACCTCACAACCGTCGGAATTATCAAAATTGACACACTTTTGGTGCCTAATTGCCCCGACTATATTGTATATTATACTACACTTTCGTCATTTTGTCAAATATTTTAGCGAATTTTTTTACATATTTTTTTGTCTTTTTCGAAAAAAAGTCGCATTTTTACCAAAAATTACAACTTTTTGTAGACCATTGCCACCCAATCACTCTCCATAGCCTCTTCAACAAGCTCAAAGCCGTGAGCTGTCATAGCCTCGCGAACGCCTTCTGCATAGCGCTCGATGATACCGGATGTAATAAGGTAGGCACCCTTCTTGACATAATTACCAATATCGGGCGCCATACGTATGATGATGTCCGCAACAATATTGGCTACGGCAAAATCGTAAAGCCCGCCGGCAGTATCAACGGAAGCGAGAAGGTCGGACACACCGCAGGTGATATTTGTGCAATCGTTGTCCTTGCAGTTCTCCTCGGCAACGCGAACGGCAACGGGATCGATATCGTACGCGAAGCATTCGCCCGCGCCGAGCTTGGAAGCGCATATTGCGAGGATTCCGCTGCCCGTACCGACGTCGAGCATTCTCTGACCGGGAACGAGATATTTTTCAATAAGTCCGCAAACAAGTCGCGTGGTTTCATGGGTACCCGTACCGAACGCCATACCGGGATCCATACGGACGATTATATCGGTCGGCTTCGCGTCGTACTTTTCCCAAGCAGGAACAACGACGAGGCGCTCTCCGACACGGATCGGGTGGTAATACTTCTTCCAAGCGGTGGACCACTCCTCCTCGTCGACGCCAATGATCTCGATCTTCGCGTCGATACCCTCTGCCGCGAATCTCTCGCGAAGGAAGATGACGTAGTCGTTGTAGTTCTTCTCCTCGGACACGTAGATAGACACCGCGCCCTTCGACTTATCGGCGTTAAGGATAGACTCGTCGATAAGGTCGCCGTAGACGGTCTTAAGACCTGCTTCGATATCGCTGTAATCCTCTATCATAATTCCGTTATCAAGCATGCTCATAATAGCGGCGGTGCGCTCAATGTCGCTTACCGCAACGCCCACACGAAGTTGTGTCCAATCCATTGCTGTATCTCCTTTTATTTAATATGAAATAATATACAATTTGACCTCGCGCGCTTTAGCGCGCGAGGTCATCCGGCACGCGCAACGCGCGTGATCTTTATTTAAAAAACTTCTTGATAAATCCGCTCTTCTTGGTATTGTTCTTTTCGCCAAGGCTGTCAGCGAACTTGCGGAGCAGCTCCTTCTGCTCGCCGGAAAGTCCCTTCGGAGTTTCAACCGACACCGCGAAAATAAGATCGCCGCGGCTCTTGCTGTTAACGTACGGGATACCGCGTCCTCTCAAGGTGAACGCCGTGCCGTGCTGTGTACCCTCGGGAATATTGTAGGTTTCCTTGCCCTCGAGTGTGGGGATCTCAATCTCTGCACCAAGCGCCGCCTCCGCAAAGGTTATAGGCACCTCGCAGTATATGTTGTATCCGTCACGCTCGAAGATCGGATGCGGACGTACCGACACAGAAATGATAAGATCGCCTGCCGTGCCGCCGTTTCGACCGCAGTCACCCTGCGAGCGGATAGCGACCTTCTGTCCGTCGTCGATACCTGCAGGTATCGTAACCTCAAGCTTCTTCGTGTTTTTAACGTAGCCCTTGCCCTTACAGTAGCCGCAGGGCTCCTTTATCTTCTTACCCGAGCCTCCGCAGTCCTCACACGGGCGTGTGGTCTGCATCATACCGAGCATAGTGCGCTGCTGTACGCGAACGGTACCCGTACCGTGACAGGTGGAACAGGTTTCGACAGTTGTTCCCTTCTTCGCACCCGAGCCATCGCATTCGGGACACTTTTCGACTCTGCCGTAGCTTATCTCCTTCTTGCAGCCGAATGCCGCCTCCTCGAAGGATATGGTAACGCGCTGGAGTATGTCACCGCCGCGAACGGGGCCGTTTCTGCGCGACTGCGAGCCGCCCATACCGCCGCCGAAGAAGCTTCCGAAGATGTCGCCGAAGATGTCGGACGCGTCAAAGCCGCCGCCAAATCCGCCGAATCCGCCGTCGAATCCGCCCTGACCGTCGACACCTGCGTGACCGAACTGATCGTAGCGCGATTTCTTTTCGGGATCGGACAGCACGGCATAAGCCTCGTTGACCTCTTTGAAATTCTTTTCCGCCTCGGCGTCCCCGGGGTTCATATCGGGGTGATATTTTTTTGCGAGTCCGCGGTACGCCTTTTTGATAGCCGCTTCGTCGGCGGACTTATCAAGGCCCAGCACCTCGTAATAATCTCTTTTATCTGCCATGTGTAAAACCTCAATTTTGCTAAAATTGAAATAATCTTTATAACTTTCTAATTATACTATATTTTCGCGTCAAAATAAACAACAATTTGTAAATTTAGCGTGTTTCAGGAGAGGAGAAAAGCCTTATCGCGCCCATCGGCGCAAACCGCTTTAATACCCCAAAAATCGCCGACGTTGTCGGCGATTTTCGGTATTGTCACGGCTTCGCCGTTTGATTACTGATTTGTCTTATCCTCGAAATCTGCGTTATAGAAGGTGTCACCGTCTGCGCCTGCACCGGGGTTGCCGCCCATGCCGCCCATATCGGGACCTGCGCCCTGCGCACCCTGCTGTGTAGCGTAAAGCTTTTCAGCAATCGGGTAGAAGGACTGCTGGAGTGCCTCAGTATCCGCCTTGATAGCGTCAACGTCGCCGCCCTTGACGGTTTCCTTAAGCTTTTCGATAGCCGCGTTTACGGGAGCCTTCTCTGCATCAGTTACCTTGTCGCCAAGCTCATTAAGAGTCTTTTCAGTCTGGAAGATCATGCTCTCTGCGGTGTTCTTAACCTCAACAGCTTCCTTTGCCTTCTTATCTTCCTCTGCGAACTTCTCCGCATCCTTAACTGCCTTGTCGATGTCCTCTTTGGACATATTAGTCGAGGAGGTAATGGTGATGTGCTGCTCCTTGCCGGTACCCTTATCCTTTGCGGTTACGTTAACGATACCGTTAGCGTCGATGTCGAAGGTAACCTCGATCTGCGGAATGCCGCGAGGTGCGGGAGCGATACCGTCGAGAATGAAGCGGCCGAGAGTGGTGTTGCCTGCAGCCATATCGCGCTCACCCTGAAGAACGTGGATCTCAACCGAGGTCTGACCGTCAGCCGCGGTGGAGTAAACCTGGCTCTTCTTTACGGGGATAGTGGTGTTTCTGTCGATAATTCTGTTGAATACGCCGCCAAGGGTTTCGATACCGAGAGAGAGAGGAGTTACGTCGAGGAGAAGAAGATCCTTAACGTCGCCGCCGAGTACGCCGCCCTGAATAGCCGCACCGATCGCTACGCACTCATCGGGGTTGATGCCCTTGAAGGGCTCCTTGCCGAGGAAGTTCTTAACAGCTTCCTGAACCGCGGGAATTCTGGTCGATCCACCAACGAGGAGTACCTTATCGATCTGAGCAACGGTAAGACCGGAGTCAGCGAGTGCCTTCTTGGTGGGAACCATAGTGCGCTCAACGAGGTCAGCGGTGAGCTCGTCGAACTTTGCACGGGAGAGAGTACCGTCGAAGTGCTTCGGGCCGGTAGCGTCTGCGGTAATGAAAGGAAGGTTGATGTTTGCCGAGGTCATACCCGAAAGCTCGATCTTTGCCTTCTCTGCAGCTTCCTTAAGGCGCTGAAGAGCCATCTTGTCCTGACGAAGATCGATGCCGTTCTCGCGTCTGAACTCTTCTGCGATCCAGTCGATAACGCGTGCGTCGAAGTCGTCGCCGCCGAGCTTGTTGTCGCCGTGAGTTGCAAGAACCTCGAATACGCCGTCGGAAATTTCAAGAATGGATACGTCGAACGTACCGCCGCCAAGGTCCAATACCATTACCTTCTGCTCTACGCCGTCCTTGTCAACGCCGTATGCAAGAGCTGCTGCGGTAGGCTCGTTGATGATTCTCTGTACGTTAAGACCTGCGATCTTACCTGCATCCTTGGTAGCCTGACGCTGTGCGTCGGTGAAGTATGCGGGAACGGTGATTACAGCGTCGGTAACGGTGGTGCCGAGATATGCCTCTGCATCAGCCTTAAGCTTCTGAAGAGTCATAGCGGAAATTTCCTGGGGAGTGTACTTCTTGTCGTCGATAGTTACCTTGTAGTCGGAGCCCATGTGACGCTTGATGGAAGCAACGGTTCTGTCGGGGTTGGTAATAGCCTGACGCTTTGCAACCTGACCTACCATACGCTCGCCGGTCTTCGAGAATGCAACTACGGAAGGCGTAGTACGCGCACCCTCGGGATTAGTGATAACAACGGGCTCGCCGCCTTCATAAACGGCTACGCAAGAGTTTGTAGTACCTAAATCTATACCAATGATCTTTCCCATAATAATTTTCTCCTTTTAAAATTTTAAGTTGTATTTTTTGTTTTGGTTTTATTTGTTACGGCAATAGCCTACCCAAGCCTCCCTTGTGTAAAGGGAGGTGGCACGGCGCGAGCCGTGACGGAGGGATTGAAATACGCAATCCTTTGTATTAGCCAATCCCTCAGTCGCTGCGCGACAGCTCCCTTTACACAAGGGAGCCAAAAGTTAGCACCTGTGAAAATCAGTTTGCAACCTTGACAAGCGCCTCGCGAAGAATACGCTCGCCCTTTTTGTATCCCTTCTGGAATACCTCTACTATCTCGTTCTCACCGAAGCTCTCGTCGTCGATGTGCATCATCGCGTTGTGGATATTCGGATCAAACTGCTCGCCCTTCGCGCCGAACTCGGTAACACCGATACGCTCAAGCGATTCCTTTGCACTCTTGAAGATAAGCTGTATGCCGTCCGCAAGCTGTGCTCCGTCCGAGTACGCCGCCGCGCGCTCGAGATTATCGAGCACCGGAAGTATCGCGCCAAGCGCATCGGCGTACGCGTCTGCGTAAATGCCCTCGCGCTCCTTCGCGCTTCTTCTGCGGAAGTTATCGTACTCTGCCGCGGTGCGAAGGTATTTGTCCTGCACCTCGGAAAGCTCTGCACTCGCCTTTTCGAGTGCATCCTTTGTTTGTCCAAGCTCCTTTGTGAGCTTTTTGTTTTCGTCTTTTAACGTCTTGTCCTTTTTGGACTTCTGTGTTTCGTCGGTTGCGCCGCCCTCGGTTTCGGCAAGGATCTCGTCAAACTTGTCCTCGCGCGCTTCCTCGGTGGGCTTTGTCTTGTTTTCTGCCACTGTTTTATTCCTCCTCATCCGTGCCGCTCTCGAGCATACCGCCCGGTTCTATTAGGCTACTGATGTTTTTTGACATATAATCAACGAGCGCGACTACCTTTGAGTAGTCCATTCGTCTCGGTCCGATAACGCCTATCGCGCCGATGACCTTGTCGCCCGATTTGACCGTTCTGAAGATAAGCGATGAGTTGTTCATCACCTCAACCGAATTTTCCGATCCGATGTAGACGTTCGTTTTGTCGGTAAGGTCCGTGGACATAGCCTCTCTTAGATCGTCCTGCTTATCAAAAAGTCCGAGCATATCGCGTACGCTGTCGATGCTTGAGTATTCGGGGTAATTGAGAAGATTGTTTACTCCGTCGACCATAAGCTCGCTCTCGTCGCCCTCGCCCACCGTGTCGTATATAACGCGGATTATTGGCGGTATCAGCTGCTCGCCGCCGGGTACGCGGCTCTGCATATCGAGCATTACGGGAAGCGTTATCGCATCCATATCAAGGCCCGATACGTATTCGTTAAGCACGAGCGTCAGCCGCTCGAGCGTATCGCGGTCTATATCGAAGCCAAGCCCTACCTGCCTTGTCTTGACGCTTCCGCTCGCCATAAGCATAACAAGAATGAAGTTTCTCGGCGAGAGGTACATCGCATCGAAGCGCGCCACCGTCTGCTTTTGAGGTGCACGCTTAAGAGCCACGCCCGTGTAATTAGTGAGCATACTCATAAGCTTCGTCGCGCGGTCGAGGATTCTGTCAAGCTCTGCACTCTTGAGTGTATGGAGCTTATTAAGCTCGCCAAGCTCTGCCTGCGTCATTCGGTACTGCTGCATTAATTGGTCAACGTAAAAGCGGTAACCAAGCTCCGAGGGGACGCGGCCCGAGGAGGTGTGCGGCTGCTCGAGGTATCCCATTTCCTCAAGCTCCGCCATCTCGTTGCGTATGGTCGCGGACGAGAACGCGATTTCTTTATACTGTGTAAGATATTTCGAGCCGACGGGCTCACCGAGGTTGATATGCGTATCTATTATGGCTTTTAGTATCGTCTTTTTTCGTTCAGACAATTCTCTGCTGCTTGGTAACACGCACATCGCTCCTTTCTCGTTTGCGTTTAGCACTCAAGAGTGTCGAGTGCTAAACTCTGTATATAGTATACCGCCGATTTTTCGCAAAATCAAGGCTATATCATATATTTTGTGTTAACATTTTATGAACAGCCCTCGGCACTCTTGGGTGGGCAAGTGCCGAAATTGGCAGAATGGGGCTCGCGCACTCCGCGCTCGGGACGCCCACGAGCCTTTGGCTCGCAGGAAACGACCTCGCGCTTTCGCGCTCGGGGAGAACGAAAAGGGAGAGGGAGGTCGCTCACGCGCCACGCCCTCCCTCTCCCTTTTGAACCCTCTCCTACTTGGCTCAAATATATGTAAAAGGTAGCCTTATCACCTCGCCCCAGCTCGGAACTTCGTCTTGCCGTAAGCTTCGTACCACAGAGTGCTCGTTTAGCGGCGCCAATTTCCTACGGAAATGGAAATTGGCGCATTTCGAGGGTGGCGCGGACGCTTCGCGTTATGCCGCTGATAGCCATCGAATCGCGCACCGTCGCGCACGCAAAGCTACCCTTTTATGGCGCCGCCTTCTTTTAGGCGGCGTAGCCACGGAAAACGGGGGTTCAAGGGGGTGGAAAACCGGCGGCGTCTGAGCCGGTTGTCCATCCCCTTGCGTTTCCCCGAGCCGCGCAAGGCGCGCGAGGTTATACACGCACGAATAAATAGCAAAACCACCCGTGTGAGCGGATGGTTAAGTATTCATTCCACAATCAAGCACTCGGCATTCGTGCCGTAGAAAACATCCTCGCACTTCGCGACGTACTCGCAGAAGCGTTCGAGCACGTCCCAGTTGTTAAGTGCATCGAACTCGCAGGTGTGTCCCCAAACCGTGAAAAGCATCGGCTTTTCGGGCTTTGCCTCGACGAACTGCTTCGCAAGCTCCATAAGCGCTTCGTCCGCGTGGTGGCAGGTCGCCACATAGCGAAGCGGATCGCTCGGGATATCGAACGAGTGCGAGCCGCCTACCGCGCGAGAATACCTGATTCCCTGCTCGCGGATATAATCAACAACAGCGTCGCTGTACGTTCCGAACGGGTACGCCATACCGACGGGACGGTAGCCGAACTCCTCCGTAAGCTTTTGTATGTCCGCCTTTATTTCATAGGAAAGCATCTCCGGCGAAAGCAGCTCAAGGTGCGGATGCGTGTAGCCGTGGATCGCGACCTCGTGGCCGACGTACATAACTCTCTGATCCTCAAGTGCCATACGGTTGACTGTAGCGTCCTTTACCTTCCACGGCTTGGTGCAGTATTTTCTCTCGCGAAGCATACCGCCGTTTAAATTAAAGGTAGCCTTCATGCCGTATTTGTTTATTATTTCAAGAAAGTGAATATCGCTATCCGTTCCGTCATCGTAGCTGAACGTAAGCGCCTTCATTTTACCGTTCCACATAGTATCCTCCGAGATGTTTTTTCACAGCACCATTATAGCATACGCAAAATCTTATGTCAACCCTCACAACAGCTCTTCCCCCGAAAAAAACGCAAAGAACTCACATACAACGCCAATCTCGACGTAAATCGTGTATCGCGCGCTATTTTATATAATATGTACGAACTTTTATGAACAGGGCAAATTTCACTTGAATTTTCACGTCTGCAAGCGTATAATGATTAAGTATTGAAACTGTTTTCAGAAAGGCAGGTTATTTTTATGGGAATTGAAGATTTGTTCTCTAACCTTATCACCTATGCGTCGAATTTCGACATTCGTCCGATAATAATGTGGGCGATCGGCGGTCTGCTCATCTACCTTGCAATCAAGAAGGAAATGGAGCCTACACTCCTTCTGCCGATGGGCTTTGGCGCGATCCTCGTAAACATCCCCGGCTCTACCGCGGCTGCCGAAAAGGGCGCGGAGATCCTCGGTAATATCGTCGGCGAAACCGGTCCGCTTCGTACACTTTACGATGCAGGTATAGCAAACGAGCTCTTTCCCCTAATACTCTTTATCGGTATCGGCGCGATGATAGACTTCGGCCCGATCCTCTCAAATCCCAAGCTTATGATATTCGGTGCGGCGGCACAGTTCGGTATTTTCTTCACCTTCTGCCTCGCATCTATCTTCTTCGACGTCAATGACGCGGCATCTATCGGTATCATCGGTGCGGCTGACGGCCCTACCGCGATAGTCGTTGCACAGCAGCTGAATTCCAAATTCGTCGGACCGATAATGGTCGCGGCGTACTCGTATATGGCGCTTGTACCAATCATACAGCCGCCCGTAATCAAGCTTCTCACGACAAAGAAGGAGCGCATGATCCGTATGCCATACAAGCCGGCAAACGTATCGAAGACGACACGCATACTCTTCCCCATAATCATCACGGTGATCGCAGGTCTTTTCGCCCCCTCGTCCGTGTCGCTCGTCGGCTTCCTTATGTTCGGTAACCTCATTCGTGAGTGCGGCGTACTCGATTCGCTCTCCGAAACCGCACAGAAGGTGCTTGCTAACCTCATCACCATCTTTCTTGGCATCACGATAGCATCGCAGATGAACTACGAGCAGTTCTTACAGCCCCAGACGCTTCTTATACTCGGCCTTGGTCTGTTCGCGTTCGTATTCGACACTGCAGGCGGCGTGATCTTTGCGAAGATTTTGAACCTTTTCTTAAAGGAAAAGATCAACCCAATGGTCGGCGCGGCAGGTATCTCCGCGTTCCCGATGGCAGGCCGTATCGTTCACAAAATGGGACTCAAGGAGGATCCGCAGAATTTCCTTCTTATGCAGTCCATGGGTGTTAACGTATCAGGACAGATCGCATCCGTTATTGCAGGCGGTCTGATACTCAACTTCTTCGGTTGATAGGAGGTAAATTCGAATGATTAATTTTCTTTCATCGGTTGGTATAATCGGCGGCGCGGACGGTCCCACAGCCATTATGGTTTCAAGTGGCGACACAATGTTTGAGCCGATGAATTTCGTAAAAAATCTTTCATATATGGGATTCGGTATGCTCGGCATATTCGTGGTCATCGGTCTTATTATGGTGACTACAGCATTCCTTAACAAGGCGTTTTCGGGTAAGAAAAACGACGATGAATAAAGTGCAGCTCCGCAGGTTTTCTGCGGAGCCCTTTTATTTTTCTTGCGGTGCGCGGGGTTTTGCGCGCCCCACCGCAAAAAACAAGCCGCCCAAACGGGCGGCTTGCAAATATTACTTCTTTAAGAAAATTTCGATTACAGGAACAACCTGATTCGGCTTGATGACCGGCAGCGTGAATGCAACACGCTTCGGATCAACGGGAGCATCATCCTTGTAGCTTCCTGCTTCAAGCTGTACGGGTGCACCCTCTGCCTTGAACTTGATCTCGCTTCCATCGTGTAAGAACTGTGCGTAATCGATCTTGTCTGCGAGGTTGTCGAGCACGAGCGTCTTGAAGGGATACGAGAAGAGATGCGCGTAAAGGCGCGAGCCGTCCTCACTCTGGGTGTAGTAAACGCCGTTCGGTGCTACGAACTCCGGCTCTGCCATAGTACAGCCGTAGATCGAGCGGTTGTTGTACTTCATCCACTTTTCGAATACGCCGAGTGCGTCGCACGCGCGCTCGTCGATGTAACCGCGTGCACAAGGACCTACGTTCATAAGAAGGTTACCGCCGCACGATACGGTCTTGATAAGCATCTCGATAAGCATCTCGGGCGACTTCCAGGTCATCTCATCGCGGTGGTAGCCCCACGCGCCGGAGAAGGTCTGGCAAACCTCCCAGGTCTTGTATTCGCCGTTTTCCCACTGCGGCCATGTGCCGAGCTGTCGCTGTTCGGGAGTAACCGTGTCCTGCGGAATACCGAGGCGGTCGTTGATGATGATGCCCGGCTGAAGCTCGCGGATCATCTCGATAAGCTCCTCGGAGTGCCAATCCTCAGGCACCTTGGAGGTCTTACCGCTCACCTGTGTAACGGTCTTTCTGGAAGGATCGTTAGTGAAGGAGAAGTCGAACCAGATGATGTCGATCTTGCCGTAGTTGGTCATAAGCTCGCGAACCTGATTCTTCATAAACGCTGCATAAGCCTCCATATCGCGTCCCTTGTTTATCTTATCGAGTTCTCCGTTATCGCTATACAGCTTGTACTGCGGATGATAGTGGTCAATGGTGTAATCCTTATGATACCAGTCGAGCAATGAGTAGTAAAGACCGACCTTAAGACCTTCCTCGCGGAATGCCTCAACGTACTGACGTACGATATCGCGTCCGTAGGGAGTGTTGGTAATCTTGTAGTCGCTGTACTGGGTTTCGAACATACAGAAGCCCTCGTGGTGACGTGTGGTGAGCACCGCGTACTTCATACCTGCCGCCCTTGCACGCTTCGCGAGGTCACGCGCATCGAAAAGATCGGGGTTGAAATACTTGAAGTAAGGCTCATAGTCCTCGTTGGTGAGCTTTTCAATGCTCTTTACCCACTCGTGACGTGCGGGCATTGCGTAAAGTCCGAAGTGAATAAACATACCGAAGCGGTCGTGAACGAGCCATTCGGTATCGCCGGGAGTTTTTCTGCGAACGTAAGATGACATTGTTTTGTCCTCCTAAAAAATATTTCTGCATTAAGTATATCATATCAAATGCGCTATGTAAATGGAAAAATCCTTTTTTTATATGTGTTTTTGGCGAAAGCCTTTCCGAGCTTTTACTCGCGTTCCCACCCACGCGCAGAGGTACCAATAAAAAAGCACCCGCCGAAGCGGTTCCATTTTTTTACCACGGCTGTACCGTTGCGGATATATCCGCAACACTCTTGATGCCGTTCTCTTCCATATATTTTGCGATACCGTCGATGATCTCAAGCGGCAGATAGGGGTTCGCGAACATCGCTGTACCCACGCCAACTG